>CAZRPA010000005.1:16936-49577 GCA_964601855.1 uncultured Flavipsychrobacter sp.
TCTTCTTGTTGGAAATACATAGTCATCCTTAATTGATAGGTTAATATTAATTCTATTCATGTTTTTGTTTTTAGTTACTTATAGTATTAGTTATTCTACTGTTTATTCGTTTTTATTCACATTCTTCATTTGTTCATACTTCTATTCTCTTTTTACAACACCATTAGATATAGAGGGTTCTAAAGACGATCTTCCATGAGATAGCCGATTCAATTTGGACATTCATAGTTGCATGAACACCCCGTTACTACAATAAATAGGCACTTTTCTATGAAAATACAGGCTTTATGAAAAAAAGTTCCTTGACCAAGCACTCGTCACCTACATAATGCTTATAAGTCGGGGATTTGGAGGGAGGGGAAACTATATGACAGGAATAAATTGGAAATGGTTTGAAGATTTTTATGAAGCCGCACTTGCATATGCCTTGGCGAAGTGTATTCACACTTCCGAACCTCAATCGAAGATTCCGTGCTAAGTTTAGGCTATAGCCATACCGATATACACCCCTTACCCCGAAATGCTGGCAAAAATGGCAAAAATGCTATACCAAAAACAACCACCCTATATTTGGTATGCTGGAAACTTTATTTTACCTTTGCAGAGATAAAACGGATCAATAATGAAAGCCAGGTATATACGCATCAGCACACTTCATCAGAATGAGGCACGCCAGATTGCAAAACAACATCCAGATGAAAAACTTTTCATTGATAAGATCAGCGGTGCAATACCATTCTCGGATCGTCCCCAGGCAAAAGTATTGATGAATGAAATTACCAGCGGTACGATAAATTATCTGAGCGTTAGCAGCATTGATCGTTTGGGTCGGTCAACCATAGATGTATTACAAACTATTGAGGTTTTAACCAAAGCTGGTGTTACCCTCAAAGTAGATAACCTGGGGCTGGAATCACTGGTTAACGGCAAGGAGAACCCAACCTTTAAGTTAATAGTAAGTGTATTAGCTAACATCAGCGAGATGGAACGCACTACCCTTCGGGAGCGTCAGCTTGAAGGTATTGCCGAGGCAAAGAAACGTGGCACCTATAAAGGTCGGGAGAAAGGCACAACCGATTCCAAGGAAGACGTACTTGACAAGTATAAAGAAGTGGTTCGGTTCATAAAAATGAAAAAATCACTTAGAGACACCGCAAGCCGATGTGATGTATCTCTGGGAACGGTTCAAAAAGTGAAGCGGTTGTTAGCTTTGGATTAAACAGCCTTTTGCATCAACGGAACATGAACATTGAATATCAGAACGAGAACCAAACGGTGCAAAGTGTCAAATAAGCTGGTACATTTTTTATCTACTTTCATAATACCTTCCGTTCACCAATATAGCATTTACATTCATTTCTAAATAGATAGCCGATACTTCTATTGAAGTAAGGTTACCAGGATCTTTCACATCAAATTCATGAACGGTATTCTCTATCTGGTGTTTAATAGATATAATCATATTGTCATTTTTTGGCGCTACTTAGATGATTTTGATTGTGTTATTTAAAGACTCCCTGAAATAAGCTAATCTCTTTATTATTTACAATCTGGTTTGTCATTTTTTATTGTTGTTGTTTATCTCCCTAACTATCAATATTAAAATTCCACATGACAACATTCCAGCAATAAATATAAAAAATGTAGTTAATATATTTATGTTTACGTTAGAAATATGATGCTTGGTAATTTCAATAATATAATAAATTGCCGCAACCCCAGTGGAAATTGCTATGCAAAGATTTACGTAATAGTTACGAACAACAGTTTGATTTAATAAATCTTTCTGAGATTCTTGAATAGCATTTACTCGATTAAACTCCTGTAATGAACCACATTCTTTTAGTAGTCTACCTCTATCGGTTAACTGTTGAAATGATTTGCCTTTATCACTCAGGTCTTCCCTATTGATAGCAAATCCCTCTTTTATCAGATACATAATCACTTCTATTTCTTGACCTACCTGATTATAAGCATTTTTTATAATTATTTTTTGATCATCAGAATACTCATTGGCTGCTAATATTGATGTATCTAATTGAAGATTAAAAGAACCGTAGGGAAATGCTTTCCCGATAACCTGTGGTATCCTTGCTATTATTTCCTCTTCTGTACTTTTTATGCTGGCATTTTGATAATTTTGATAACTACCATAAACCTTTAGTAATTTTCCATAATCTGTTAATATCAACTCGGAATTATTATCAACGATTTTAGCCAACTTCTTAATGGGATCAAATATATTTGCCAGTTCTTTATTTATTAAAAAATTATTTACTCTTTTGTATACCTCTCTCTGAGTAAAATCATTTCTTGCTGGATCATACTGAGCCAAGTCAATAGAACCGTCACCTTTGTGAAATTGAGGCTTTAAAATAAACTCGCAATGCAGCTGGAAAATACTAAATTTTCCATCTAAGGGAATCCTATCCAATAGTGTATCTATTATAAATATTTCTTCTTTATTTAGCATATGCTATTGACTTTTGGCAAAAATCACAATACAATTTGATCCTTGAAATATCTATCCCTATAAAAATTCACTATACTTTCCCTGGTAAGATATTCACTCTTTTTTTCTTGAATAACTTTTAGACCATATTTTCCTTGATCTACGTATGAACGAAGTGTTTGCCTGGTAACACCTAATAGTTTCTCGGCTTCTGAAAATGAATAATGCTTCTTATCCAGTGATCTGATAAATTTTAATACAACTTCAGGATCAAATGTATCAGCCAATGGCGGCAAAGTCTTAACTCTATCAATCAGATTAGTCTGCATCTTATACATCTCTATACCATGTTTCTGCACATCGGTTAACACTGAATCAACGGTGGATAAAAAATTTGGTATTGATTGTTTAAATTTTTTAATGCGTATTTTGAACTCAGATTCTGTTGTGCCATTTGTGAAAGCCATATTGAAGATCAACTTAAAGAGCTTGTCCTTATCAATATTACTGAGGTCTTCACCAGTTACTATCCTGGTGGCTATTGATACCAGAAAATCATTATAATCTGTAGTGGCATTGAATTCCCGCCAAAATTTTTCATCTAATTCCATGTTATTACTTATTGGGTCTGTGAAAGGCTTCATCTATATACTTATGGCTCACCGTCCTGGTTTGGTCAATATACTGTTGAAGTGTACTTAATTTTTTATGTCCAGTATACTTCATTAACTCATTTAGAGGTGTTACATTAACCAGATTAGTGATAAAAGTGTCTCGTCCTTTATGCATTGTAATCGCCTCGTACCGCCTTAAATTCTCACCAGTTTCCTTGTCAATCAAATTAGTAATTTCATCGAAGTATCCAGTTTTTTGCAATGCTTCTTTTATATATTCATTTGCCTTAACGTTACTCAGCATTAATGACTTTAAATTGTTTCCATTATTTTTCAGTATCTCCATAGCTGTTTCACACAATGGTAGTTCAACTATGGCTGCGCTTGAATTTGCTGTTTTCTGCGCTCTCTTACTATAAATTGGCTTTATATGTCTATAATTGATAAATCTTTCATCAAAACTCTCCAGGTCTCCCCACCTCATACCAGTTAGGCAGGCAAAGGTAAAAAGCTGTTTAATATTGTTCAATTTTTCTGTCTCGAATTTATAATCATATAATTTGTATACTTCGTCTATCGTAAGTGTTACTTTAATTGTTTTCACATTAGGCAAATTCTTCTTTGTGTAGTCCTTGATAAATTCGTAATCAGCTATGAATTTATTCACTTGCAAATACCTATAAAACTCCTTAAATATATCAAATCTCTTTCTAAGTGTTTTAGCTCCAAGTTTACCCTTTGTTACTAAGTGATGAATACCGTCTGGTGTTTCGACAGTAGGTGGGCATTTCAGTCTTAGCCAATTATGCAGTTTCTTTAAAAAGTTCGCATCAACATCAACAATTTTCAAAGTTATTCCGTGAACCTTTTCATAGTCAATAATCATATTCATGAAAGAAGTGTAATCCTTTATGCTGATAATTTTACCGTTTGCTCCCAGGTCAATTTTCTTTTCTTCGTAGAATTGGCGGTACATCTTCAATAGTTCAGCATATCGGATAATTTGCTTGCTTGTTCGGTTACCTACTAATATTTTTTCGAGTTCTGCACCCGAAAGGAAAATGCCGTTTTTAGCGTTATCATCCAATATGTCGTTTGCTTGTATAAGTGCCGCTTGTATTATACTATGTCTGGTAGCAAAGTCTGGTGCATCTGCACTTAAAGTTTGTCGTTTATAATCCCACTCCAGGAACTTACCGTTTTTGGCTTTTTTCTTACTAATGATTACTCCAGTAGGTAATTTCATGGTTGATCCCTTATGATAGTATACCACTACTGAACCGTTGTTTACAGTTAAATTCGCAAGCCTTGTGCCTTTTTTTGCCATTAGTAAGCTGAGTTTTTGCAAAGTTAAAAAACTGTAGCAAAAATGTAGCAAAAAATTGAGAACAATTATCGGATATGAATTAGATAATATGTTAAGTGAAATAGTCTAAAATGCAGTGTTTACTGCATTTATTAACAATTTTATCCTGAGTTGTTAAGTAGATAATGGGTATCAAGGAATCCTGTCTCCCCGACTTAATGAACGAAAATAAACAGACTTGCACGTTTTGCATCTTTGTTCACTTTTTGTTTGTTTCTTTACGATTTCAAGTCGTTCAAAGTTCGAATCAAAATGACCAATGAGAGACATTTGCAGCTAGGAAAATATACAGCCATAAGCTCATTTTGCATAGGAACAGGCATATTTATATCCTATTTTTTCACATCCGCATCCAACTTGCTATTTGCGGGTTATGGGTTCATTGTAATAGCTGGCTTATCGAATTTCGCAATTTTGTTATCACTTATCTTGTCAAAAAAGGCGTGGAACAATAAAAGAAGCTTCTGGCTTACATGCGGTTTAATAATACTAAATATTCCAGTGGCAATTATTTATTGCTGGATAGGCATTATCCTGCTGAATACAATGAGAATTACATTGACAAACTCTACAAAAGGTAACTTGACTGATATTAACCTTACCGGTTGCGAAACAAAACATATCGATCAACTAAAGGTTGGACAAAGTAAACAAATATGGATCACCATTTCAGGTGACTGTGGTGTTGACATTAATTACCGCTTAAACGGCGTCAGAAAAAAGGATGTTGTAGCCAGTTATCTATCAAATGATATGGGAGGGATGATAAAATATAATATTGGCGCAGTAAATAATACCGATTACTGAAATAACAGTTCGACACTTGTCCAGCCGCCCCGACTTAGTAGAAGCTCAGCTGAAAAGCTGGGCTTTTTTTGTTTTTAACTCCGTAATTTTGAATAAAGTAGTTTTTATGAAAGGAGTGAACTTCATTACTGATGAAAAAAATCGCCGTACTGCGGTGATAATTGAATTAAAGACTATTGAGCAGCACCAGGAAGAAGTTGAAGATTTGTTGGATGTCATTATTGCGGAATCTCGCAAAGATGAGCCAAAACGTAGCTGGGAAGAAGTGAAAAAATCACTTAAAAAGAAAGGCAAGCTGTAATGTATCAGATAATAATCAGCAATAGTGCTGAGAAGGATATGACAAGCTGCCGACAGGTGCTTTGAAAAAAGTAGCCTTAGTAATTGACCACTTAGCTGTTGAGCCGCGCCCAACAGGTTGTAAGAAGCTAAAAGGTTATTCTGAAAACTTATGGCGTATTAGGGTGGGAAACTATAGAGTAATTTATTCTATTGAGGATAAGATAGAAGTTATAGATATCAGAAGGGTAAGGCATCGCAAAGATGTTTACGAATAACGGGATAACATTAACCAGTCGCAGGTTCGAATTTTGGTTTGGGCTTAAAGCGAAGGTGGCCGCTCTCGTTATGAATTTGCTAGTCCGAAACCAATACACCTTCAATATCAGTTCCAACACTATGATTCGAAATCAATTTTATCTTGGGACATACGCTTTTCCTTAAATTCTTCAAATGAATTGAACAGCGTCGTGCTTGGGAACTTCGGATTTTGCTCTTTATGATTAGACCACGTAAGGTGAACCAATGCATAGCTCGCCCTCACATCTCCTTCATTATGAATTGCAAATAATACATCATCGCATTGCAAAGAGGCACATAACGCTGAACAGTCGCAATTAGCTAGTATGTGGTTGATTGAAATTTCTGTTTGCAACTCCCCCTCCAAAGCAAATTTCCTTTCAATGTTAAGCGCAATCCATGGTTCAAGCACAAAAGCTTTCGACGGATAAGTTTCGAAATAATCAGTAATAACCTCACTGTTCAGCCCTGCTATATCAATACGTTTTGGCACTTTTGGCAATTCTTCTAAATCTTCTATTTCGATGCCTCCAACAGGAAACAAAAAGCATCCGTTTTCAAGCTGTACAGTAAGTGCCAGAGACGTCCATTCCGAAAAGTTACGTTGAATGGCAGAATTAAACTTCCAAACAATATTTTGAATATTTTGATAATATGCATTTGCTACAAAGGTTCCATAAACATGCCCCATAGTTCTATCTCCAACATTCAGATCTGCCTTTCCGATTACATGATTATGAGAGTATATTCTAGCATTCATAAAAATAAAGTTAGATAACCTAAGTTCAAGTATCAAGTGCAACGCTCTTAGTCAATTTAAGTGCGGGGGTACCCCCGCACTTAAATTGACTAAGAATCCTAAACTTTGTGTTGCTTATGACTCCAAGATTTAATCATCTTAGTCAAGATCAAAGGTGCCAAATTGAAGCGTTCTTGCACGTTTAATTTCCTTTTTTTATCTTGAATTAGATGTAAAAGAGGATATCAGGTTACATTTTTTGCAGAGGAAATTGTAAAATTTATTTAGATTATTTTCTATTAACCACTCATGCTTACAAGAAGGACATTTTCGGGATATGTCAACTTTCTCAGGTACATTCTTAAAATTGAACAAATAGTAATATGCAGGAATTCCTGTTGCGCTTTTGATTCTTCGACAATTTTCTATCCCCTGCTTAGAAAGTTGAGAAAGTGGGTCCGACATTTGTTTTGTAGCCCATCTTTCCCCAACCGCGCAACCTAATTGCAAATCGTCACAGGCTTTATAGTTCGTCTCCCAACTGAAAATACCATAACGTTCATCGCTCGTCAGCATCTTCAATTTGTATATTGGAACAACTCCTCTACAAGTGCCGCATTCTATTGGCGAAAGATCATTAAATGTATGCGTAAATAACACATAAAAATCTGGCTCTTTACATTTGCAAATTAAAATGTTAGAAGAGGAGTATATCGCAAGATTTTTTACTGTCAATTTTGAATCACACCATTTCTCCAGATTGTTCAGATGAAGGTTGACACAATTACTATTATTCTTTTTTGAAAACGATGTCCTCTCAAGCGTTCTCTGATTGGACATCATTTCATTCCCTTGAATATATGGCCTTTCGTAGTCTTTAAGGATTTGCCCAGTTTGGCAATAACTAATTAAAAGGAGTTCAAACTCCTCGAAAAGTGCCTTCCTACTATATTCCGTATTGAGTAATATCGATATTTGCTGTTTGAACATCTAATCTTTATCAAATAATATTCTGTAAAGCTATCGAAAAGTTCGAAAGTCGTCCAGTCAACCACCTATAACAATTCGCCAGCACTTTCTAGTCGTTACTCATACTCCCCAATCATCCCCAAAAGTACATTCAAAACAAGCAATCATTTGCAGAATAGTTCTAATCTGCTTAGTTGTTTCAAATGTCATATTCACCAAGACATGTGAAACAACAGGTAAAACCACCCACCGAACCCTAAGATCTTATAATTCATTGGTGAAATGATAAAGATCAATAATTCTCACCTGCAGATACTGTAACTTACGTGAATAAAGCAGGAATGGAGATGCTGACCCAAAATAAAATTGTAGCCAAAGTAATAGGTGCAGGAAAAGAATACAAAGCTGGCGACACAGTAATCACTGCATTGAAAGCGAGTTCCGTAGATCTGCGCTCTGGCGAGCTCACACTTATCATAGGTCCCTCAGGTTCAGGCAAAACTACATTGTTGTCGCTTTTGGGTTGTGTTATATATCCTAGTTTTGGAGAGGTGTGGATAGATGGTATTAAGGTAAATGAGCTCAGCGAAAAAAGTCTGGCAGAAATACGGCTAAAAAAGATTGGTTTTGTATTTCAGAAGTTCAACCTTATCGCACCTCTCACTGCACTCGAAAATGTGATGATGCCATTGGTATTGCAGGGTGTAGGAGAAAAGCAAGCGAAAATAAAAGCTACTGCGGCACTAGAAAAAGTGGGTATGGGCGACCGTATGAAAAACCTTAGCAACGACCTGAGCGGTGGTCAGCAACAGCGGGTGGCTATAGCCAGAGCACTGGTTACAGACCCCGAAATGATGCTGTGTGATGAACCTACCGCATCGCTGGATATAAAAAGTGTAGCTATAGTAATGAATGAATTGAAACTACTGGCTACTCAAGGCAAGGCTGTAGCAGTAGTGACACACGATACCCGCCTTACGCCTTTTGCAGATCGTATCATATATGTGATAGACGGCGGCATATCTGATAAGCCCATGGAAGAAGAGAACGCTCAAAAATAAAAACTGAATTATGAAACCAATCATCAACTTATTAGTACTGTTGTCAATACTTAGTTCTTGTACCAGTTCGGATGAAAAGAAAAGTGCTGCTGCCGATAAAGATAATGGTCAGGTTGCCGTAACTCAGGTAGTGGGCATAGGCAAAATAGAACCGGAAAATGAAATTACGCAATTGTCGTCTCCGGTAAATGGGATAGTGCAGGTAATACTAAAACAAGAAAATGATACCGTGATAGTGGGCACACCTATACTGGAACTGGATCATAGGCTTGAAGATGTGAAACTGCAACAATTAGCATCAGAAATAAACACTCAAACCCAACAAATAAAGGTTGATGAAGCCACAGTAGCTGAATATGAAGCTAAATACAGCAACGCATTATTGGCAGTGCAGCGGCAAGAACGATTGCTGGCTAAAGGTGCCGAAACACAGCAGGCAGTAGATGATGCTACGGCAAATCTGAAGTCGCTTCAGGCAAATCTCAATCGTTCAAAAGCTACTGTAGCTGTGTCGAACAGCAGACTGTACGAAACAAAAGCACGCTTACTACTGGCCGAGGTGGAGCGAAACCAGAAAATAGTAAAATCGCCGGTATCAGGTAAGATACTAGAGATTAACACACTTGTAGGTAGCGCTGTAGATACGCGTGATGCGATTGTGCAAATATGCCCACTGGGTAAAACTATAGCAGTGTGCGAAATAGATGAACTATATGCCGATAAAGTAGCCATTGGGCAAACTGCATGGATACGATATGTGGGTTCGCAAGACACACTGTCTTTAGGCACTGTATATCAGGCATTATCATTCCTTAAAAAGAAATCGTTATTCACTGACCAGTCGGGCGAAAAAGAAGATCGTAGGGTTAGAACGATTAAGATCATGTTGCATCAACCCGATGGGTTATTGCTAAATGCAAGAGTAGAATGTGTAGTAGATATATCTGGTAGTCTTAAAAAATGATACAATGTTAAAAGTAGCATGGAAGTTTATCAGGTTCGACAAAGCAAAGAGTATTGGGGTGATAGTGGGGATATTGATCAGTACTTTTCTTATAGGGCAGCAACTGGGTGTTTTCTTCTTTCTTTCTGGCCTTATGGGCGCATTAGCCACCGATGTGAAAGCCGACATATGGGTAGTAGATAGCAAAACAAATGATGTCAATCAACTGGGCAGAATTGATGTTAGAAACCTCAGAGCAGTGCAGGGTATAAGTGGTATAAAGGAGGCATTCCCAATACTTATATCTGGTGCATCTTGCAACTATGAAAACGGCACCAGTGGCGCTATTACCTTGATAGGTGTAGATGCTGGCCAGTTAAATTCAGTATTGCCACCCAACAAAATAAATGAAGGTAAAACAGCCGATTTGCAAACCGATGGTGCCCTTAGTGCGGAGTACTACGAAAAGAAAAATCTGGGTGGTAAAATAGATATAGGTACAGAGTTTGAGGTCAATGGCAAACGAGCTTTTTTTGCATTGCAGACTAAGGGTTTTCGTGGGTTTGGTAGTAGTTTTTGTGTCACTACGATAGAGCGGGCAAGGTATTATTCTAATCAGCCAGTAAGTACTATCAGCGCAGTATTAGTCAATCTACAGCCGGGCGCAAACATAGATGAAGTAGTGGCAAACATTAACGCTACAGTCAATGGTGTAAAAGCTTGGCCAGCACCACAACTTGCAGCGTCGTCTGTAAAGAAAATACTATCGAGTAGCGGCATAGCACTGAGCACAGGTACACTCATAATATTTGCACTCATAGCAGGTTTCTTTATCATTGGGCTAACCATGTATTCATCTGCATTAGATAGGCTCAAAGACTATGGTACACTAAAAGCTATAGGGGCTGGTAATGCATACATCACTCGTCTCATACTTACACAAGCCTTACTATTTTCGGTAGTTGGTTTTCTTGTCGGTCTTGCTTTGTTGGAGGGGTTCAGGCGAGGAGTTGCCAACTCGGGTTTGATTTTTTCGTTTTCACCTTTGATGTTGCTGGGCATGTTTGCTACAATAGGGCTTATATCGCTGAGTGGGGCATCATTTGCCTTGAGTAGAATAAGGAGTGTAGAGCCAGCAGCGGTTTTCAGGTGATTTTTCTAAATGATTATTTTATGAATAAAGTAGCTTCTTTTATGTTTACTGTCAGGCTACAACTCTGTTGGGCTATTGCTATTGTGCTGCTGTTGGCTGCTTCTGGTGCAGCAAGTGGGCAAGGTGTAGTAATGCTGTCGCAGGCTATAAACAATGCTTTCTCAAACAGGAAGAATATACAAGCAGGCAAATCTGATCAAACAATTCGCCAGCTACAAACAGCTGCCTTGTATCGCAAATATTGGCCGCAAGTAAATGCAGAATATACTTACCTCTATAACCCTATTTTGCAAACGTCTATTTTGCCAATAGGGGTTTTTAATCCAGCTTATCCAGCCGATGCCACCAAGAGTATTCAGTTTGGGACTACATGGTCGCAGGCGGCAGGCGTTACGGTGAATCAGCCAATATTAGACTTGTCCATCAACAGACAAATCAACGAATCGAAATTGCAAGAGCGCATAGCTGCGGCTACACAAGCACAAACAGAATATGAACTAGCATATACGGTTGCTCAGGTTTATTTCGATATCTACTTGCAGCAATCTAAGATACAATCGACCATTGCAGATACTAACCGTACGTGGCTCAGTTATCAATTATTGCAAAATGAGTTTGAACAAAAACGGTTGCTGAAGTCAGCACTCAATAAAGGAAAGATCAATCATAACAATGCCGTACAAATCTTCAGAAATGCAGTAGCACAACTGATAGAAGATAAGGTGTACCTGCTTTTTTTAATAGGGCAAAACGATATCGAACATGCTGATGTCATAGTGGATACAAGCTTTATGAGGAGTAGTAAACTTGTTATTACTAATATCCAGCCAGTTGTAGCAAATATCCCCGAGTTGCGAGAGCTGGAGCTGAAAGGCGAAATGGCTAGGGTGCAAACTGCCACAGAGAAGGCTAAGTATATGCCCACCGTAAGTATGAAAGGGTATCTAGGTGCCAATCAGTTCACTAACAACTTCGACCCTATAGCTGCTAATTCGTGGTTTGGGCTTAGTTATATGGGTCTTAATGTAAAGTATCCGCTACTCTTTGGGGAGGATAAACACAGAAGAATACAACAATACAAAGTACAGGCTACACAGTATGCACAACAAAAAGAGGATAAAACTGCACAGTACTACAAAGATGCCCTTACCGCAAAAATAAAAGTAGAGTTGGCAATGACTGCGCTAAAAACGCAGCAAGATAATCTGTCGCTGAGTGTTGAGACTATTGCTATTCTACAGTCGCGTGTGGTTGAGGGGCAAGAATCTGCTTCAACTCTGAATATAGAAGAGGCAGATTTGCAAAAACTAAATGCTGATTATGAAAGTAGTAAAATGCAATACTGGCTGTCTTTTCTCAATTATCTAAAAGCATCAGGAACATTGGAGATATTGTGGAAATAGTACAACACACAATGAATAACGGCTATCATTTTATTCAGAAACCTGCTAGTATGTTATATTTGTGAACTATAGGTATGGCAGCAGGTATCGAAATATTTTACCCAACTGGTAGAGCAGAGTGGCGTGAGTGGTTACATCAGCATCACAATACTTATCAATCTATATGGCTGCTGTACTATAAGAAAAACGCCAACAAACCAACCATTTCTTACACACATGCAGTAGACGAGGCATTGTGTTATGGCTGGATAGATAGTAAAGTGAAATCAGTAGATGAATATTCCTACCTACAGTTTTTTTGTCGCCGAAAACCAGATAGTGTGTGGTCGAGGGTAAACAAAGAAAAAGTACAGCAGCTCATAGATGCAGGCTTGATGGCTGATGCAGGGAGGGCTGTAATAGAAGTAGCCAAGGCCAATGGATCGTGGTCCATACTAGACGATGCAGAGGCATTAATTACCCCGCCCGATCTTGAAGTTGCACTAGCATCATATCCGCTAGCAGCCTCATTTTTTCACAGCCTTAGTCGCACCGATAAGCGAAACATATTGCAATGGATAGTCCTTGCTAAAAAAGCAGAAACCCGAACACGGCGCATAGCCGAGGTAGCAGCATTGGCGCAGCAGCAACGCAAACCATCACAGTTTTGATAAGGATGTTTTATTTGAATTTAGCTTATAGCCAGTATCGTACTCATTCCACTAAAAATAGCTAGAAAACCCTGCCTGAAACCCTGCTGTGCGTTGGGCGGGATTGCCAAGTAGGTCGGTTTGTAGGTTGTAGCGATAGTTGACTCTTATTACCGTTTGTCCGCCAGGCCGCCAGCTTATGGCTGGTACTACACTTACAAAGTGATCGGCAATATTGCTACCTGTCATTGCAAAGGTGCCTACATTCCAGTCTACATACTCTAAGCGGCAAGCTATGTTTATTACAGACTCATCAAAGCCAAGTACAGGTTTGCGATACACAGGCTGCACTATGTCTGCAAAACCACCATGCTGGCGTCGGCCATACTGCTCACTATAAGTAGGTGGCACATCGGTACTCACCCATGCCCATTCGCCGGTAATGAAGGTGTTGCTACCGGGTATGGTAGTGTTGGCATCGACTGCTACTACCTGTACGCTGCGTCGCTTATCTAGCACAAAGCCATCTTGCTCAAATTTGTTGTACACACCACCCATGTAAGACACACCTAACTCAGCTATTTTGCGGTGACGTACTGCGCCCTTGGCGGTTATCATGGGTGCGCCGTTGTAGCTCTGTTCAAATCTATCTCTGTTCAGTTTGGTAGCAGGTAGAAAGGTGCGTCCGTTAGTGTTGTCTATTATCCGGTTGTCAAATCCGTTGGTAGCGTAAATCTCATAAGCCAGCACCCAGTCTTTTTTATACTGCTTGCCATACAGCCCAAAACCTACATTGCTCCATGTAGCAGGCAGCATAGATACCGCCGATGTAGGACGGTCTACAAACTCCCACTTTGGGCCATCGTGGTTTTGATTGAAGGCGCCTATGGGATTCATGATGATGCCTCCTCTTAGGTTCAGCATCGGGTGAAATTCCATATCCACCGCCGCAAATTCTATGTTTATTTCCTTAGTGCCATCTTCAAATTCCAATTCTGACAGAAACTTCAGCCTTTTTCCTATACCCGACGATACAAACAGCGTCATTCGCTGCATCTGAAACTGATGCCCATCTGTTATGCCCTCAGTGCCCAGGTGTTGCCAGTTGGCCTCGGCATAGCCACCTAGTGCCACAGGTAATTTGCCCATACTCAGAAACGGTCTGTTGTACACAGCGTCCATGTTCAGTTGCATATCGTTTTTGGTAGCAGGTTTGCGCCGCAGCAGAGTGCTGTCTATCTGGGCATAAGCTGTGCCAGTAAAGCACAGTAGTAAGCATAGTATTCTTCGCATCAGGTTTGTTTTCTCAGGTCTATCAATAATTGTCCGTTGGTCATCGTTACCGGAAAAGTGCGCAGTGGCTCTTTTGCTGGCGATTGGGTTACCTTACCCCACTTGTCAAATTCGCTGCCGTGTGCCGCGCAAGTCAGTTGGTCGCCCGATGCCTGAAGTTCTACACCTTGGTGCGTACATCGCATCAGCAAAGCACTATACTGGCCATTGCCCAGGTTATACACACAAACAGGGTATTGCAGGTCATCGTGTCGCACTATTATGTAGGGGCGTTCAGTGTTTTTGTCTGTCACAAAGTCTTTAGGGTCTATGAGTATGCCATTCTCATTGCGGGTGCCCTTGGTATACTTTGTGTTCACGCAGCTTTGCAGCACAGATGCACCTATTGCCATGCCCATGCAGGCTATACATCCGTTTCTGATAAATTCTTTCCGATTCATAATCTTTAGGAACGTTGATATAATAAGGTGTATAATATTGTGCAGCTATTTTTCTTTTTTTCAAGACAGAAAGACTGCGAATATTCAGCAATATTTAAAGGGTTTATGTTGCAGAAAAAATGGAAAAGAGCAAGTAAGATTGTGCACATTATTATATCATCGTTCCTCATAGGCTTTCCAGAAAAGTATGCATTTTTTTCTTGTCACTTTCTGGCAGTGCATTGTATTTATTGCGGCTATTGGTAGCCTCACCTCCATGTAGCATTATGGCATCGTGTATGCTATGTGCTCTGCCATCGTGTAGCAGAAAGTAACTACCTCCTTGCGAGTTTTTAGATAGTCCCAGTCCCCACAGTGCAGGTGTACGCCACTCGGCAGTTGTTGCAGTGCCTTCTGTGTAGCCATCGTCTAGCCCAGCACCCATGTCGTGCATCAACATATCTGTGTAGGGGTAAAAGGTCTGGTAGCTGAGCGGCGTAATGGGTGAATATCCAGTTTTCAGTTCTGGCTTGTGGCACTTGGCGCAGTCGGCTTGTACAAAGAGTTGTTTGCCAGCTACTACATCAGGGTGGGTAGGGTTGCGCTGTATGGGTGCCTTTAGTGTTTGTAGGTAAAACACTACATCGTTTAGGGTTTGGGTACTTACCTCTGGGTCTATTTCCAGTCCAGTGTACGTGTCTATAGGTTCATACAGCGACGATATGCCCATGTCTTGGTTATAGGCACTGGCAGTTTGTTGCATCAGGTTGTAAGCACCCGCTTTTTTGCCAAACCTACCTATGCACTTACCATTGTTGGTCACTGCACCATCTGTTAGTTGTATGTAGTTTTTGATAGGTATCCAGCTTACTGTCCCGCTTATACCATCACCATCAGCATCGGTAGGGTCGGTCATTGCCAGCAGGTCTTGGTCGGTTACAGCTTCAAGGTATCCCATGCCTGTATTGGCTGGTGGGGTTAGCTTGGTAAATGTGGCTCCATCAGGTAGCTTTTCGGGCTCAAAACCTGGCAGTGCTCTGTGTTGTAGTTGGGGGGCGCCATGCAGCAGATATTTGTTGCCAGTACTATCTGTTTGCCCAAAGCGGGTAAGTGTAGAGAAGGGATGCCCTTTGCCGTCGCCTGCATGACAACTACCACACGATGTGGATACAAATATTGGTCCCAGACCGGTTTCGCTGGTAAATATTTCGTCATTAAATGCAACATCGCCTCGCAGAAATATAATATTCTGTGCAGGCGTTAACCCCTCCACAGGGCCATCTAGTATGGTTTCATTGGCAGGGGTAGATGGTTGTACTTTTTTGCAGGAGCTAACTATGGTATAGCCAGCCAGCCCCAACAGCAAAAAAACAGTGATACGCTTCATTATTAAAGTATTGCTGAGCAAAGATATAAAATTAGGTAAGACTAAAAATATAATTTTGTGATTGCTTATTTCTACGTTTAGTTGATTTATGAACGCTGTGATGGTGGGTGTGCTTTAATTGGACTAAATTGCACTATGAAAACTTTGAAGACACTACTCATATTTATGATAACGGCCGGTGCAATTTCGGTATCTGCCCAAACTGCATCTAAGCCCACTCAGCCCGAGTATCCGGGTGGGTTGCCGGCTATCGAATTATTCCTTAGGCAGCAACTCATGTACCCCGAGCTAGCACATAAACAAGGCATAGAGGGTAGAGTAGTGGTGGGGTTTATGATCAATGAACAAGGCAGGGTGGTGAGTCCTAAAATAGTGAAAAGCATACACCCAGCACTAGACAGTGAGGCAGTGCGCGTAGTGCAACTTATGCCTCGCTGGAAACCCGGTATGAAGGATAAAACCCCCATTGTAGCACCAGTGGTTCTGCCTATAGTTTTTGAGCTTACCGGTAAGGCTGCCAAGTGATACTGTTATAATATTGTCAATATTGCTGGTCTGTCATTCTGTTTTCGTTATTTTGCACCTATTATAGCACACTTATGACTATTTCTAAAGAAGTAAGAATCGGTCTCCTGGTAGCAATAGCGGGGGTGATTTTTTTTGCTGGTTTTTCTTTTTTAAAAGGATCAGATGTTTTTTCCAGTGATAGTGAGTATTACTGTTATTACCCTACTGTAGATGGTTTACAAAAATCATCTGTAGTACAAGTAAAAGGTATTAACATTGGTCAGGTGGCTGATATGGAATTGGCTGGCGAAAAGGGTGTGAAAGTTACATTATCTATACACAACAGTGCTGCCATACCAGAAGGTACAATTGCTAGTTTGGCATCGTCAGATTTGTTGGGTACCAAGATCATTCGTCTGGATATGGGCAAAGGGCCAGCTACTATGCCTGCCAAATCTGTATTGGCATCTAATAAAGATGGCAGTATGGTTGACAAACTTTCGGGCGAGCTTACACCTAGACTAGAAGAGCTAAAAGGAACAATAATAGCGTTCAACCAAGCACTCAATAATGTAAATGCGCTGGTGGGTGATGAAAATCAAAAAGCCATTACAGGTGCTATACAGTCGCTAAAAGCTACTTCTGATAATCTGGCTCATCTATCTGCCGCTATAGACAAAGAAAGCGGACAAATTAGTAGCATACTGCGCAATGCTAACAGCGTAACGGCCAATCTAGCTAAAAGCAATGATACCGTGCAGCGCATACTGTCTAATACCAGCCGCATAACTGGCCAACTAGCTAATGCACCTATACAGAAAACCCTGGCAGACCTGCAAAAAACTACTGCTCAGTTACAGAGCATAATGGATAAGATAAACAATAATCAGGGGTCGCTAGGTATGTTCATCAACAATAAAGATGCCTACAACAATCTGAATAATTCACTGAAATCTATCACCAATCTTACCGATGACCTCAAGGCAAGGCCTAGCAGGTACATCAATGTCAGCGTATTCGGAGGTAAGAAGAAAGACTAATGCCTGTGTTAGATACTTCATTCCGGCTGCTAATGCGCTATTGTGTAGCCACATTAGTTTTTATTGCATTGCACCACCAGGCACAAGCTCAGCAACCACAAGCCGATACTGCCAACAAAATAAGAGTAGTCATTGCTAACTCAGGCGTGTTTGAGTACTTCAAAACAGATAGTGGCTCTTACAACAAGTTTGTGACAGATGTAGTGCTGTATCAGGGCACAGACACGCTATATTGCGATAGCCTTTACCAATTTATAGAAAGCAAAAAGCTAGAAGCGTTTGGTGCTGTGCGGGTGGCACAAATGGGCGGCACAGAAGCTACCTGTAGCTATCTGCGTTACACATCCGACAAGAGAGTAGCCTACATGACCGGTGATGTAACCCTCACCGATGGGAAAAATAGATTATGGTGCGAGGAGCTCACCTACGACCTGGCTTCTAAAACCGGTAATTACAATCGTCATGGCACACTACAGAGCGATAGCACAACTGTAACCAGCACATCGGGCGTGTATAATGTGAATACACACGAGTCTAGATTTATAGGCAATGTAGTAGTTACAGACCCTCAGTACAAAATAACATCGAAGGAGCTGGGCTACAATACCGAGACCAAAATGCAGACCTTCTACGACTACTCAGTAGTGACCAGCGATAGCGGTAGGTCAGTACTGTCTACCTGGAAGGGGACTTACGATACCAAAAATGTGATAGCGCGTTTTACCGGTCATTCGTCTATCTGGAATGACGGACAGTATATAGAAGCAGACTCTATGCACTACGACAAAACGAGTGGATATGGGTTTGCGATAGGTAATGTAATATCTATAGACACCGCCCAGCATGCTACTATATATTGTGGTCGTGCCGACTACTTCAGAAAAAAGAGAGTACTATGGGCTATACTAAAGCCTGTAGTGGAGCTGGCTACTGGCAAGGATACCTTCTATATGCGTGCCGATACCTTCTACTCTGCTCCCATGATACGGGTGCCTGGCAAAGCCTTTGTGATGCCGGTAGATACTGCTGGTATGATAAAGGATACTGCACTTGCATCTGGTACAAGGACAGTGAATACCGATAGTGCAATTAGTGCTGCTGTAAAGGTGCGTACAGATACTACAAGTGCCGCTGTAAGGGGGAAAAGCAGAAAAAAGAAACCAGCAGCAGACACTGTGGCTATAATAATGCCCGAGGTAATGGCTGTGCCAGACAGTATGTGGGCAATACCTGTGGCCAAGTATAGGATGGAAGATTTTGTGAGAGATACTGCTATGCACCCTGTAGTGGTAAAGGTAACAGAGCAGCCTAAACGTACTAAGAAAAAGCAAGAACGACAATTACCCGATACACTAGCTAATACTGCTGGTGCAGATACTACTGCACCTATATTCTTCAGTGGATATCATCACGTTAAGATATTCTCAGACTCTATGCAGGCACTGTGCGACAGTGTTTGTTTCACCCGCTCAGACTCTGTAGTGCGTATGATATACAACCCCATAGCGTGGTCGAGAGGTAGCCAGATAACGGGCGATACTATACTGATGCAGCTAGACAGTAACAGTGTGCGGTGTATGTACGTACCCGACAATTCGTTTGTGGTGTCGAGATCGGGGCCAGAACAAGCACAACTATACGATCAGGTGCAGGGCAAAACACTTACTGCATTCTTCAGAGACAATACGGTGAGTAAAATGATAGTGACACCAGATGCGGAATCTATTTATTTTTCGAAGGATGATGCAGGTGCTTATCTGGGAGTAAATGAAGCCAAAAGTGTGCTGATGCATGTGTACTTTGGCGACCAGAAAATAAGCAAAATTAAGTTTGTGAAGGATGTACACCAGACTATGTCTCCGCTAGAAAAAGTAGATATCCCCAATCTGCGCCTCAGCAGATTTAAGTGGCTATATGAAAGCAGACCAAAATCAAAAGCCGAATTGTTTGAGTAAATGTGCGTAAAAATCATTTTGCTATAACGCGCCAAAAGTGGGTATAAAATGATAGTTTTGGCGGCATTAAGAAAAATATAAAGTGTATTTTTGCTGTGCTAATGTCGCTGCTATTTGTACAATGCATCCATAGTAACTTCGTTCTGAAACAGACCCGGAAAGCCTTTTGAGTTCTTGGCCCCATGCGTGGATATCAAGGTAAGTAGTAGTGTTTTTCTGGTGCTAGTAGCATCGCCGAAGGTTTGTAATTTTGTTTGTAGCTCTTTAGCATAGCGGTGGGTGATTTCATATTTTCCGGTAGTGAATTTCATTTCACATACATTAATACACATGTCTTGTCGGTCTATGAGCAGGTCTATCTGTGCGCCTTGTATATCTTTTGCTGGTCTATGCCGCCACACAGATACCTCTGTATGTACTCCTGCTATACCTAGTGCTTTTTTTAGCTGAGTTACGTGTTTCATACAAATGCTTTCAAAGACTATACCACTCCAGCTTTTCCAGGTGGCACTGGTGGCAAGGCGTATCCAGGTGCCTGCGCCACCGTATCGTTTGTTTTCTATAAACTTCACATAAAACCGAGAGTATTCATCAGTGAGTTTATATACAATGTCTTTGGCTGTACGGTCGAAGGGAATGTAGGGAGTAATGAAGCCCGATTCGGTGAGCTCGTCTAGTATTTTGGTGGCTCTGCCGCCAGTGGTTAGTTTGCTAGTGTTAATGATTTCGGTACGTGTGAGCCCTGTGCCTTTTTGTGCCAGTGTTTTCACAATGTCCATGTGGTGGGTAGCATCTTCAAACAGGGACAGGAATAGATTCTTGAACTCATCGTGTAGTAGTCCGTCTTTTGAGAAGCAAATCTTGTCTATAGCCTGAGTGGCACTTTCGCCGGGCTCTATTTCTTTCAGGTATTGGGGTATACCACCCATAGCCATGTAGAGTTGCAGTATTTGGTATCTGTCTAGGTTTATTTTTCTGTATTTCAGAAACGCTTCTGTTTCGCTGAGGGTGAAGGGTAGTAGTCTTAGCCGTCTCGTTACCCTGTTATGTAGTCCTCCTCTGTTGTTTATGACCCTCTGTATCATCCATGCCGCAGCCGATCCGCATATCACTACCGCAAGGTTGTTTTGTTTTGATGCCCAGGTGTTCCAGAAGTGCCCAAAGGCCTGCATGAAGCCAGAGCGTGGTGTATGCAGCCACGGAAACTCGTCTATGAATATTACTCTTCTGCGTTTCTTTATGAGGGGTGTAAGGTGAGCTATTAGCATACTGAATGCCGCCATCCAGGTAGTAGGTTGTGGCAGTGCCTTAGAAGAGCCAGCAGCTGTAAGGGCAATGCTAAAATTCTCTAACTGCTGCTTTAGTGTAGCATTGTGTATCCCCGACAATTCAAACGCCATTTGCCTACGAAACACATTGCGTATCAGATATGTTTTGCCTACCCTGCGGCGGCCATACACAGCTACAAGTTCGGGTTCGCCCGACTGTAGTATGCCAGTCAATAGTTTTATTTCATCCGTTCTGCCTACTATGTTGTCCATATAAAGGGATAATTATAATGCGCCAAAACTACTAAAAAATATAGAGTTTTGGCGCATTATAGAATACTTATAATGCGCCAAAACTACTACTAAAAGTATAGTTTTGGCGCGTTATAAAAACAAGGAATGCAGTATTTAAAGGTATTTCAGCGTTTTTTTGTGGCACAAGTTGGTAAGGCAATTGGCGGTATTATGGATGCCTAAAAATGCAGTAAAGTAAGAAGGGAATGTAGTAGTAATGAATGCCTAATTAGTTGATACCAGCTATTATGGTAGCTATCTGTTCAAAGGCTGCTTCGTTTTTCAGTACATAGTTATCGGCACCTTTTATGAGCGATTCCAGCGAGTTGCCATGTGCGTCCTGGCTAGATAACATAATGACGTAGATGCTACTGTTGTGTGCCTTGATAGCAGCCATTATCTGCGCACCATTAGCAGCCTCAGGGTTTTCAGAGTTCAGGTTGTAGTCTAGTATTATTACATCAGGGTCTTCGGCTATGTTTTCCATACATTCTTCACCTGTGGTGAAGGTCATCACCTCATGGTCTACCCGGCGGGTCAGGTAGTCTTCCAGAGCCATAGACAGCATTTCGTTGTCATCTACTATAAATATTTTCTTCTCAAGTGCCATACTTGTGTTTTATATACTTAAAAGTAGGTTTTTGGTTGTCAAATACAAATAAATATTTTGGTACTTGTAAAAAGGTGTTATAATGTCTGTTTATTTTATTAAAAGTGGTTCAGCCAAAATGCTGTATGCTATTCTTTTTTAGAAAAACATGCCTATAATATACTGTTGATTGCACTAACATTCTGTTGCTATCATTTTTCGAAAATAATCATTTGGTGCTAAATATTGAATTTTGTAAGTTGTGAGTGGGTATTAAATAATTATCTAAGTTTTATGGACACATTAGATGGGTTGTATTCAGTTGTTTCGCATTTATCGGGGATGTCGCGTCAAGCTTTCGATCTTTCTGCTGCTTACTGGCAGGTACGTGCTTACAAAAAAGGCGATTATTATAATCATCACAGAACAGTGTGTCAATATTTAGGTTTTGTGACTGATGGTGTTTTTCGGTCTTATTTAATTAATGAAGACACTGACGAAGAAAAAAATGTGTTTTTATATGCTGCTCATGGATTTGTGGTTACGTTTAAGAGTTTCATAAACCAGATACCGTGCGACTATCATACTCAGGCACTTACAGATGCCGAGGTGGTGCAAATTCATATCACAGATCTGTTAAGTCTTTACAGGCAGTCGCACGAATGGGAAACATTTGGTAGGATACTGGCACAAACTGCATTTAATGTTACAATGACAAGAATAGAGGGGTTTATGTTCAAAACACCCGAACAGCGATACCTTGATTTGATAAAAGATTATCCTGAGATATTCAACAAAGTACCCTTGTATCATCTCTCTTCCTATTTGGGGATACAGGGTCCCTCTCTAAGCCGCATACGTAAGCGGCTTCTATTGAGATAGGAGCGCGCGGAAAATTTAATTCTCTTTTTCTAATCCTGATAATATTAGCTCTGTCTCTGAAAAGAGGTAAGGGTGAGAGTGGCAAATTGTATAAGATAATGCTAGTCAGCTTTTACCATGTGCTGTATTACGATTTTAACTTGGGTTAAAATTATTGCGTGGAAACGATCTGACCTTTGTATTGCAAAAAACAAAAAGCAATGAAAAATACAAAGACAATAGTATTGATACACGGCATGTTCGTAAACAATAATAGTTGGGCAGCATGGAAAGCATATTTTGAAGCACATGGCTATACAGTGCATACACCTGCCAATCCGGGTCACGATGGTGAGCCAGTAAACCTCAGGGCTAGTATACACCCAGATCTTATAAAAACAGGATTTGAAGATGTGGTGCAGAACATAATAAAACTCATACACACACTACCTGAAAAACCTATAGTGGTGGGCCACTCTATGGCAGGGTTAGTAGTGCAAAAGCTGCTGGAGCTAAATGAAGCTGTAGCAGGAGTAAGTATAAACGGTGCACCTCCTAGGAATGTACTCGCACCCCTCTCTACCATAAAAATTGTATGGCCGGCAGTCAATTTTTTTAAAGGGCATAGTTCCTATTTGGGTAGTAGAGAGTGGTACAACAAAGCATTTTTCAATACATTGTCAGAGGAAGAAGCTGCTAGGGCATATGAGGCTATTGCAGTGCCTGAAAGCCGGAAAATAGGTCAGGAAACACTGACAAAATCTTTTTCGAATATTGACTTTGCCAAGCCTCACCATCCGTTGCTGTTTATATCTGGTACACGTGACAATATTTTTCCGACTACACTCACAAAAAAGATTGCTAATAAATACAGAGATAATAACAGTATAGTAGCCTACAAAGAATTTGAGGGGAGGAGTCATTACATATGTGGTGAGCATGGATGGGAAGAGGTGGCTGAGTACATATTGCAATGGGTGAGAAAAGTGTTGTGAGTGGGTAGCAATACGCACGATTTTCTGCAAACCGAAGATTGTGATAAGCCGGTAACTAAATGGGTATTAGGTCCTAGTATACATAGCAAAAAAAGTGGCTGCTCCGGAAATATAGATTTCAGAGGCAGCCACTTTTGTATGTATTTCATTGTTGTTTTTTACCACTCCATACCTGGGTAGGTGCGTTGCATGTATTGCATTTCTGCCAGTATGTAGCCTAGGTGCTCTGTGTGGCGGCCTTCTTTGCCTCCTTGTTGCATCCAGCTACCAGCGGGTGGCATGGTTAGTGTGGCTTCTTGCAGTATCTCTGCTATCCTTGCCGTCCATAGGGGCTGTATATCTGCCAGATTAACCCCTGCGCCAGTGCTTACCGCTACATTATCTGCATCATTCATCACAAACAGCTCGCCAGTATACTGCCATAGTTCGTTGATGGCTTGTTGCATGCGGCTGTGGCTCTCGTCAGTACCATCGCCCAGCCTCACTACCCATTCGCTGCTCCAGCGCAGGTGGTAGGTTACTTCTTTCAGCGATTTTTCGGCTATAGCAGCCAGTGTGGTATCGTTGCTGTTTTTGAGGTGGCTAAAGAAATAGTAATTGAACGTGTCATAGTAAAATGCACGAGCTACAGTAAAAGCCCAGTCTATATTGGGTTGTTCCAGCAGCAGCAGACTTCGGTAATCCCAGCCATCGCGTAGGTAGGCAATATCGTCTTCTGTCAGTTCTTTACCCGTTTCCGTAAGTTGCTGAATGGCCACAGAGGAAAAGCTGTTTTTCTTTTCATCGGCAGTTGCGGCATTGTATTGTTCAGCCGCATATTGGCACAGGCTGCGGGCACGACCCAAATGGTCTAGTGCTGTATTGGTGAGAGCTATATCTTGTTCTAGTATGGGGCCATGACCACACCACTCACTCAGTCTGTGACCTATAATCAATGCATCGTCGGCAAGACGGAGCGTATAAGCTAAGTTCATTATTGTAGTATTTATAGTAAACAGTGTGCCTCACCGGGTAGGACGAGGCACACTGTTTACATCAATTCATTATGCTGCTGATACCGTTAAGTATTACATATACTTCACTTCGTCTGGCAGATTGTAAAACGTAGGGTGGCGGTATATTTTATCGCTAGCTGGGTCGTACATAGAGTCGGCTTCGCCTGGGTCTGATGCTTGTATGTGTTTACTCTCTACCACCCATATACTTACCCCTTCCATGCGGCGGGTGTATACATCGCGTGCGTTTTCTATAGCCATCTGTGCATCTGCAGCATGCAGGCTACCTGCATGTTTATGATCCAGACCAGCCTTGCTGCGTATGAATACTTCCCACAGAGGCCATTCGTTTTTACTATTGTTCAGTTTGTCGTTGGTCATTATTGGTATTGCTTGTTATTGATATTCTATTTCAGACCACTAGTTATGCAGCTTTTACTTCGCTTTGGCGGGCTTTGCGCTTTGCGGCATGAGCCATGGCAGCGTCACGCACCCATTTGCCTTCGTCCCATGCTTTGCGGCGTGCTTCTATGCGTTGTTTGTTGCACGGACCATTGCCTTTCACCACATTATAAAACTCTGACCAGTTTATTGTTCCGAAGTCATAGTGTCCACGCTCTTCGTTCCATTTTATGTCTTTGTCGGGCATTTCCAGACCCAGTACACGAGCCTGCTCCACCGTTACATCTACAAACTTCTGACGCAGCTCATCATTCGTGAAACGCTTAATGCGCCAGCGTACGCTCTGCTCTGTATTGGGGCTTTCAGCATCTGGCGGTCCAAACATCATAAGCGATGGCCACCACCAGCGGTTGAACGAATCCTGAGCCAGTTTGCGCTGTATCTCTGTACCTTTAGACAGGGTTAGCATTATCTCAAACCCTTGGCGTTGGTGGAAGCTTTCTTCCTTGCATACACGCACCATGGCACGTGCATAAGGACCGTAAGATGTGCGGCATAGTGGCACTTGGTTCATAATAGCGGCACCATCTACCAGCCAGCCTATAGCACCCATATCTGCCCATGTAAGGGTAGGGTAGTTGAATATGGAAGAATACTTAGCCTTGCCAGTATGCAGTTGGTTATACATCTCATCTCTGCTGATGCCCAGTGTTTCTGCGGCACTGTAGAGGTATAAGCCATGTCCGGCTTCGTCTTGCACCTTGGCAAGCAATACTGCCTTACGGCGTAGCGACGGCGCTCTCGTTATCCAGTTTCCCTCTGGCAGCATTCCTATTATCTCGCTGTGTGCGTGCTGTGATATCTGCCTGATGAGCGTTTTCCGGTAATCATCCGGCATCCAGTCCTTCGGCTCTATCGTCACGTCTCTGTCTATCAGGTTATCAAAATGTTCCTGAAATGAATGTACACTCATCTGTATAATGATTTTCAACTACAAATATAAGGTAAATGCAGTATCGGTGGTAGCGTATTAACAGTGTTATAAGTTGTAGCTATTGTGTTATTTGTAAATAATTACCCAGTTTTCGGCCCGTAGCGGCGGGTTTTATGAGCGGCATTACATAGCCATTTGCTACAGCACACCGATAATTATCCGATATTTGTACCACACATACCCTCATGACAAGCGTACTAATAGTAGAAGATGACATAACTTTTAGCCAAATGCTGGAGCAATTTCTCCTCAGGCATGGCTATGATGTTACTGTAGCACACAATGTGAAAACAGGCAAGGCAAGTTTACTCACCAAAAAATTTGATTTGGCATTGCTAGACTATAGGCTACCTGATGGGCTGGGCATGGATATACTTACTATACTGCACAGCAACTACAAACATACGGCGCCTATTATTATGACTAGTTTTCATGATGTGCGTATAGCTGTCAAAACCATTCGCTCTGGTGCATACGACTACATTACCAAGCCGGTAAACCATGACGAGCTGCTACTAATAATACAAGAAGCACTCAGCAAAAAAGATGCACTGACAGCGCCTGTTGTCAAAGCACCTAAGTTTATAGAGGGTAGTAGCGTGGTGTCGCAGCAGCTACACGAATATATAAAGCTAGTAGCACCTACCGATTTTTCGGTCATCATACAGGGCGATAGTGGTACCGGTAAAGAACTAGCAGCCAGGAGCATTCATAACTTCAGCAAGCGCAGTGGCAGGGCATTTGTGGCACTAGATTGTGGTGCTCTGTCGGCAGACCTAGCAGGTAGCGAACTGTTCGGTCATGTAAAAGGTGCATTTACTGGAGCCTTGCAGCAAAAGGTGGGTCAGTTTGAGGCAGCAGATGGGGGCACTATCTTTCTGGATGAAGTAGGTAACCTGAGCTACGAAATACAGGTGAAACTATTGAGGGCGCTACAAGAGCGGGAGATACAGCCAGTGGGTAGCAACAAACAGATCAAGGTAGATGTGCGCATCATTGCAGCCACTAACGAAAACCTACTGAATGCGGTAAAGAACGGAAAATTCAGAGAAGATCTTTATCACCGGCTCAACGAGTTTAAGATTCAGGTGCCTTCGCTACAGGAGCGTAGAGAAGATATAATGCTCTTTGTAGATTACTTCATAAAACAAACCAATGCTGAGCTAGGCAAAAAGATAAAAGGTGTATCTAAAGATGTAGCACTTTTGTTTATGAAATATGACTGGCCAGGCAATTTGCGTGAGCTGAGAAATATTGTAAAGCGTGCTGTACTACTAACTGCTAACGACGAAATATCTGTAGCAGCATTGCCCAACGAGATGCTGTTATCTGTGCAGCGCGAGGCAGAGCAATTGGCATCATTGCAAAACACAACCAGTGAAAAGGATCTGATAATAAACGCACTGGAAGAAACACACTACAACAAATCTAAAGCAGCCAAACTGCTGAATATAGACAGAACAACACTCTACTACAAAATGTCGAAGTACAACATAGGCTAGTGAATCGATAGCAATAAACGCTGCTTATTGCTATCGCGTATGTTTGTTAGTCGTTTAGTTTTATAACGTCATTATCATCTTCGCCCATCAGAAATGCGGCGGCATCGTTTTTCTTTTCTATCACCTTATCCATCCACAGCAGCAGTGCGGGCAGCAATGTAAGGTTAGTAACCATAGCCAGCAACAGGGTAATAGAAGTAAGATAACCCAATGATTTAGTGCCATCAAACTCTGACAGCATAAATACGCCAAAGCCTGCTATAAGTATCAGAGAAGTGTAAATGATACTAAGCCCAGTGTCGTGTATGGTGCGGTGCACCGTATCTGCTATACTATCGTCGTGGCGGGCAAGTTCTTGTTTGAAATTGACCAGAAACCGTATTGTAACATCAATAGTAATACCTAGAGCCACACTGAATACGAGTACTGTAGAAGGCTTTATGCGAATGCCCACCCAGCCCATAAGCCCAGCAGTAATAAGCAGCGGAACAATATTGACAATTATAGAAATGAGCAGTATGCGCCAAGACCTGAACAATGCCACCATGCAACCAAATATGATAAGGAAGGCAAGGATAAGACTATCTCTGAGGCTATCTACTATAAACTTGCTACCCTCCAGAAAGGTAATGCTGGTGCCTGTAAATGTGATCTGATACTTAGTACTGTCGAATATCTGGTACACTTTGGGGCGAATAGAATTGAGCAAAGCAGGCAACTTGCGTGAGCCTACATCTGCCATGCCTACGCTTATACGGGCCTTTTGTTTGTTACTGTCTATGAACGAAAGCAATAGTTTGCTGAAAAGGCTGTTTTTGCTGGTGTCATTTTTGGCAGATAAGTAGGGTTGCAGGAATGCCGCACCAAAATCGCCGGGTACAGCAAAGTAAGACGTATCTCCGCCAAAATACTGCTGTGAGGCAAACTTAACACCATTCGTGATAGACATTGGTTTGCCTATCTCAGGGTAAGATTCTAGCATGGTACACAATTCATCCATCTTACGTATCACACCCAAGCCAGATATCACACCTCGTTTTTTGCGGGTATCTATTACTATCTCCAGCGGCATTACACCCTTGAAGTTTTTTTCAAAAAACTTCAAGTCTACAGATACTTTGTCTTCTTTGGGTAGGTCGTCTACTATATGTGCATCATTACGAAGTTTGGTAAGTCCCCATACCGACAATGCACAAACAATAATAGTAAAACCATAGATGGTCATTCTGTGCTCAAACACCCAATTAGTGATACGGGTGAGCAGTTTGTTGACCCAGCCACTTTCCAGATAGCTAGTGTGTTTTACATTGGGCGGAGGCAAGAAGCTGAAAAAAGCAGGGATAAACACCAGCGATATAAAAAACAGTGCTATGATATTGATGCCCGCTACTAGTCCGAATTCTTTAAGCAGCACACTTTTTGTAAAAAAGAACACCCCGAACCCTATAGCTGCCGTAAGATTGGTGAAGAAGGTAACGATACCCATACGGTCTACCATACGCAGCAGCGACTTCATTTTGTTGGGGTTGCGGTGATACTCGTAGTGATACCTGTTGAGGAGATACACACAATTGGGGATACCTATTACCACCACCAATGGCGGAATAAGCGCAGTGAGCAATGTGATCTTGTAGCCTAATAATACTATAGTGCCTACCGACCATATAACCCCTATAGCCACCACCATCATAGATGCCAGCACTGCTACCAGCGAGCGGAAGAATATTACCAGTATTACAGCAGTAAGTACAAATGAAAGGATAAGGAAGAGTTTCATCTCTGCCTGTACCTTCATGGCCATTTGTGTGCGTATGAGCGGAAGGCCGGAATAATGAATTTCAGTTTTGTGTTTTTCGCCAAATGCATTGCCCAGATCTACAATGGTATTAATAACTCCTGCTCTGTCTTTCGAGTTCAGCACTACTTTGTCTATACGCACTGCCATCATATAGGCTTTGGTATCGGGGTTGTACAAAAAGCCTTTGTACACAGGCAGGTTTTCAAAGGTCTGTCTTATGCTGTCTACATTAGCAAAAGGAGGATTGCCTGCAATAGGCATTACTTTAAGCTTTGATGTGACGGTATCTTTTATAAGAGTTACAGCACCAGGTATACTCAGTACGTTTTCTACTGCATTTACTTTAGCTATATCTTTTGCCAGTTTGGCATAGTCGTTGAAGAATTCAGGCGAAAAGAATTTGTCAGTCTGTACACCTATTACCATCAGGTTGCCATCTTCGCCAAATTGTTTTCTGAAATTCTGGTATTCTATATACTTGGGGTTGTCAGTAGGCACTGCACTTGTAAACTCATAACTGAGTTTGACCTGTGCAGCAAAATAACCCATAATACCAGTGGCTGTCAGTAATATAACTAGCAGGGCAATGCGGAACTTAATAATAAACGCGGCTGTATTATGCCACATGAGGGGGAAAATTATGGTTAGAAAACGTCAAAAATAGTGAAATAGCAGGGTAATACCGACTTTTTAGGAATAACAATATATCATTATTAGGGAACTCTCTGTAAAGCAATGTTTTGTACTTTACAATTTATCTTCTTGTAAGTCTTTGCTGCTATATAGCAGCAATATTATTATAGTTTATATTTGTCGTCTATTGTGTTCTCAAACACTATAGACTGTATATGGCATTTTAATATGCCAATGAGTTGTAGAGAACATTGTTTTGTGTAAAGTTTGAGAAGCCGTTTGCACAACAATTTTTGGCTGAAATTTGTATTTTCCCAAAATTTATCACTATCATTGTATGGTTTTTCTGTTTGTACCTTAAATAAATCAAATTAAATTGCCTTTTATGAACAAAATGAAGCTACTCTTAACACTTGCAATACCTGTAGTAGTACTTTCTCAGGACGCTCAGGCTCAATCTACGCGACTGACAGCACAAGCGCACTGGACGCACAATGGTGCAGAATTCAAACGTTTCGATTCTACCGCTTACAATTATCTTTCTACTTCAAGAGGCGGTGATTTGAAGAGCCTTCTTAAGTTCGACGAAGCTAACAATTGGAGTTTTACAGCTGGAGATACTCAGAATAACAACATGAGAACGTTGCAGGAGTTTGATGCCAGCAACAATCTTACAACTAAGGTTACTCAGGAGTGGGATGGTTTATTCACGTTGTCTTGGGTAAACAAATTCAAGTATATCTATACTTATAACAGCAGCAACAAAAAAGCTAACATGATCACTCAGCATTGGGATGGTACATCTGCTTGGATCACTGATTCTCGCAATGCATACAGCTACAATTCTGCTAATCAGTTGTATCAAGATCAGTTTCAGTTGTGGGATGGTATAGCTAGCTACGTGCCTAGCAGCCAAACTTTGTATTATTATGACATAGCTGGAAACGTTATCAACGAAACTCATTCAAACTTCGTTGCTTCTTCTCCAGTATTCTCTGACCAAACTAACTATACTTACAATTCTGCCAACAAAATGTTGACATCTGCTCATAGCACTTGGAATGGTGCATCATGGGATAACACAGAATTGTTTACTTACACTTACGATTCATCTAACAACCGTACTACTGCGCTACACCAGAATTATGATGGTACTGCTTATGTAAACGATATGTTGAGTCTGTTCAGTGATTTCACAGGTGGCAACCCACAAACTGAAATTGCACAGTCTTGGGATACTACAGGTAGCGGCTCTTGGGCTAATACTTACAAATATGCTTATACTTACAACAGCAACAGACAAATGACTTCGTCTACTCGTCAGTCTAACGACATCAGTATAGGTTGGACTTACACTTTCGGCGATACAAAAGCTAACTACTATTATGGTTCTTTTGTAAACTCTGTTAAGAATGTAAGCAATGCAGGCGGTACTGCTACTCTTTATCCTGTTCCTTCTCAGGGTACTTTGAACATCAGCATCAACTGGACTAAAGCACAATCTTCTACTGTTACTATCATGGATCTTCAAGGTCGTGTAGTGAAAACTGTAAGTGTTCCTACTGCTACACAGCACACTGCTACAGTGTCTGTAGCTGATTTGGCTAACGGTACTTACATGGTAAACATCAACGGTACTAACGGTTCAATAGTGAAACAAATAGTTGTAGCTAACTAATACTGGCACACAACATCATTATTTTGGAAGGTCTCTTCTGGTATATTCCAGATGAGACCTTTCTCTTTTACTGCATTTCATTATTTCGTCATCGCTCCTTAATTAGGATGATGGTACATTTGTGTACATTTTAAAGTTCCTGACTGTGACGCATCCTATAGGTATATTCGATTCTGGTTATGGTGGACTCACTGTTTTTAAGTCTATAGCAGCCCTGCTGCCCGAATATGATTATATATATCTGGGCGATAATGGCAGAGCTCCTTACGGCAATCGGTCTTTCGATACCGTGCACCAGTACACAAAGCAATGTGTGGAATGGTTTTTCGGTATGGGTTGTCCGCTGGTGATACTAGCCTGCAATACTGCCTCTGCCAAGGCACTACGCACCATACAGCAGCAAGACCTGCCAGCTATGGCACCACACAATAGGGTGCTGGGCGTTATAAGACCTACAGCTGAGGTTATAGGCAACTATACCACTGCAGGCAAGGTGGGTGTGCTAGGCACTAAAGGAACGGTCACATCAGAGTCATATAAGATAGAGATTAGTCATTTTTATCCAGAAGTACAGGTGTATCAGCAGGCTTGCCCTATGTGGGTGCCACTGATAGAAAACGGGGAATATGAGCAAGCTGGAGCTGACTATTTTGTGCAGAAATACCTGAGCGAATTGATGCAACAAGAGTCCGGTATCGACACTATACTACTGGCTTGTACTCATTATCCGTTGTTGCTAGGCAAAATCAGGAAGTATTTACCCGCACATATAAAAGTAGTATCACAAGGAGATATTGTAGCCCATAGCTTGGCAGATTACCTACACCGCCACCCAGATATGAATAGTCGCATTACCCAAGGCGGCACTACCGGGTACTTCACCACCGATGATACTATTGATTTCGATACACATGGATCTGTGTTCAGAGGTGCTGCTGTACAAAGCACACATGTTACCATTCCGTAAGTCACCTCATAAGAATACACAGCGAGCAGAGTTGATACAACAACAGGGATAACTTATGGGCATAAAAAAAAGGCTACATTATATAGCCTTTTTTAAGATCGCTAAAATAAATCTTATTTCTTCTTAGCGGCTGCCTTAACAGGACCAGCATTCTTTTTCGCTGCAACTTTTTTAGGAGCTGCGGCATTTTGTGGAGCTGCATCCTTTGTAGGAGCTGCTTTTTTAGCAGGAGCTGCTTTCTTTGCAGGAGCAGGAGCTGCTTTTTTAGCAGGAGCCGCTTTCTTTGCAGGAGCGGGAGCTGCTTTTTTAGCAGGAGCTGCTTTCTTTGCAGGAGCAGGAGCTGCTTTTT
>CAZRPA010000005.1:49677-62461 GCA_964601855.1 uncultured Flavipsychrobacter sp.
TAGCAGGGGCTGCTTTCTTTTCAGGAGCAGGAGCTGCTTTCTTTACCGGAGCTGCTTTCTTTGCAGGAGCAGGAGCCGCTTTTTTTGCGGGAGCTGCTTTCTTAGCTGCTACCGCCTTCTTTGCTGTTGCCATAACTGTGAATTTAAGGGTTAAACAAAAATCTTATATGGCAAAATCGCCGAAGGGGGTTAGTCCTCGGCGATTTTTCTTAGTTAGCTGCGCTTACTGATACCAGAGTTTTATTTCTGGTTTTGCGGAATTCAACAACACCATCGGTAAGTGCGAATATGGTGAAGTCTTTTCCGAGACCTACGTTTGTGCCAGGATGATATACGGTTCCACGCTGACGGAGGATGATATTTCCAGAGATAGCTGGTTGACCACCAAATATCTTTACACCTAGTCTTTTACTGTGGGAGTCACGGCCGTTACGTACACTGCCTTCCCCTTTTTTGTGTGCCATTATTTATCTATTAATTGCTATTACGAGTTAAATTATGCTATTTCATTTATTCTTATCTTAGTAAGGCTCTGGCGATGGCCATTCTTTTTCTGGTAGCCCTTTCTGCGCTTTTTCTTAAACACGATAACTTTATCGCCTTTAAGATGATCGAGAATTTCTGCCTGAACTTTTCTAGTATTAGCTCCTACAGATATGCTGCCTTCGTTGCTTACCATAAGCACTTCAGAAAATTCAACTTTGTCGCCGGCATTACCGCCCAAACGATGTACAAACAATTCGTCATTCTGCTTAACCTTGAATTGTTGTCCTGCTATATTAACTATTGCAAACATGATATACCTAAAATATTTCTGCAAAGGTAATGCACTTTTTCTTTTTAAACAACAGAAATTTATTATTCCTTTTTCTGTTTTCCCAATACATTCACTATTGTTTCTTTGTCAAGATAATATTTTATCATCAAAATAGCATTAGTAGCAGGCAATATCCAGAATATACGGTACTGAAAGCGGTAGATAACTGTTGAGCCAAGCGATGTCACAAATGCATTAACTACAAAAAACAAGAACATACAGCCATATATAAACAGTATGTTTTCATCTAGTAGCTTCCTGTAAAACAACACCCAAACAGAGGTTAGCAAAAAGAAAGTAAAATATAGGTAGTTGCTTGCTGTGCCTGACAGTTCATTACTAAACTGTTTTGATAAGCAATACTCATTGAGCTCATCTGGAAAGAAAGTCTTCACTCGTTGCCATGGCGAAGACCATACACCTTGATAGGAGGTTCGGGTGGGGGCTTGTACCTGGGTCAGTTCTCTCACAGTACCTATGGCTGCTTTTTGTACATACATTATCAGGTATCGTGGTGTAGTCAGTATATCATGGGTTATCATTTCATACTCTACCTTATTACTATCCCACCCGCCGGTTTTGTACAGGGGACTATTTTCTCCCCACAAAAAATCCCATGAAAAGTCTGGTATGTCGTTTTGGTATCCACACAGCTTTAAGTGTTTGCTGTCGCAATTTTCAGCCAAGTATTTGTTCAGTATGCCTGTTTCTGCAAATTTTGTGACCATAAATACATGGCTACCTCTCGAAAACACAAAACCATTCCCATTTACAGCATTGACAGTGGCAATGAGCAACCAACCCGATACGGACAGGCACAATAATACAGCACTGCGTTTAGCAACATGGTATACCTTTTTTGCAATTGCCCACATCAGCAGTGCCACAGAGAAGGCGAGTACTATCGCAAAATGAGAGTTGTGTATAACGATGGCTCCAAAAATGATGATGCCATATATGACATGGATAGCCTTGGCCCCTTTGGTGTCCGATAGGTAGAGCAGTATAGACAGCAGCAATATGCCAGCAAAAATATCGGGCATGAGATAGGCAGCCACCCAGGTGACACAAGTAAAAGAAACAATAACCACTACCGAAATAACAGATAAGCGCACATCTTGCTGCTTATTGTTTAGGTGTGTCATGTAGCGTAGCAACAGAAACGCCAACAGAAGGCTCTGAGCTAGCAGTGCATACCACAACGATGCTGTGAAGCTAGTGTAACAGATAAACCAACCATAAAACGGAGACCTGTCTTTGGGTATTATGTCACGTATGCCTGTTTCTATATATGCACCGGTGTCGCTCTCTACTAGCGGAAAACCACTGTAAAAAGCTAATGACATCACCATAAGCGATGTGAACAAAAGCAATATAAATGATGACTTAGTTTTCATATGTAGTTTGCACCTGTAGTATACCCTCTTTCATTTTTGTCTCCAGCTTCTTTTTGTAATAGAAAAGTATAACAATGGCATTAGTAGCCGGCACTATCCAGAAAACCTTGTACTGGAATCGTGCAGCTACAGTAGAAAAACTGGCTATAACCAACGCATTTGCCACCAAAAACAACAACAACAAACCATACACAAAGTATAGCTCTTTAGTCAATGTCTTTTTGTGGTTAACGAGTAGCCACAGAGAGGTGACAACGAAAAACAATAACTGTACAAATGAAGATGAATAAGTCCTGAGTACATCTAGTTGTTGCATAGAGGTAGCATATTCTTTCGATTCGTCCCTGAAATATTCTTTCACCTTTTTGTAAGGTTCAGATTGTTTGTTGTACGGTGCAATCTCTGCTGGCGGTTTTATAAGTGTCAGTTGTTTTATAGTGCCAATGATAGTTTTTCTTACATACATACCAGCGTATGGAGCTGTAGTTAACGCGCTGGCAATGATGGCGTTATACTCTGCGGCACTGCTATCCCAGCCGCCCATTTTGTATAGTGGGCTTTCGCCCGATTCCAGAAACTCGTGCACCGAGCTAGGCAATTGTTCTTTATAGCTGCATATTTTCAGGGTTTTCTTACCACATTGCTCTTTCAGATATTTTTTGAGTATCCCTGTTTCTGTGAGTTTGCCCATCATTATCACATTACTACCTCTAGCAAATACTAAGCCGTGATTCTTCAGCAGGTTAGCACCGCTCATTACACCCCAGAAACCTGCGCATAGCACCAATATGGCTAGGCTCTTTTTAAGCAATGCTTTTTCTTTTTTAGCTATGGAGTAGAATAGCACTGAAGCAGCTAGTAAAGCCGCAATAGCAATATGCGAAAAATGCATAGCTATGGCTATAAAAATAACTGCGGCATACAGTATGTTCAATATCTTGCCAGCATTCTTGTCTGCTATAAATAGTACCATTGCCAATAGCAAGATAGGCGTAAAAACATCGGGCATAAGGTAAGACGTTACCCACGATACGCATGTAAAAGCAGTGATAACCAATACTGAAAGTAATGAATAACCAAAGGTGTTATTGCCGAAAGGTGCGCCACTTATAAACGAAACATACCTCATCAATAACACTGCCAGTATTGCAGACTGGACCAGTACTACAAACCATAGAGAGGTGCATAAACTGGCCACACGCAGAAACAAACCATAAAATGGTGTTCGCTCTGGTGTAAAGTGCGGATATATAGCTTGCTCAATGTATGCAGCACTGTCGGCATCCACCAGCGGAAACCCATTGTATAGGGCTATCACCATCAGCATTACCGACGTTAGTATGCAAAGTGCTATGTAATTCCATGCTTTCATTTCAGTGCTACAATATAGGGTATTTCCTGTTTATGTTTTCAGTTTAATAGTAGCCCTTCGCAGAAGTTAAATCCTGTTTGTTCGTGTCATATCTGCACTCTAGTATATTATTCTCTATTGTATGTGCCTTCAGTTGTTTTACACCACATCACCACAACCTTTAACTTTTGCAATACAGCCCCGCATAAATTAATTATTAACTTTACTCACCAATACAGAATTGCTCATGAAAATCAAATCGTTACTTGCTCGTCCTTATGCATCTATAGTTCATACTAAGGTGCGCAAGGGTATGGCCACTGCAGTAGCAGATCAGAATGCAGTGTTGCAGTACCTGCTAAAGAACGGTGCAGTCACTGTTTTTGGGAAAGATCACAATCTGAGCGAGGTGAAAACCTACGAAGATTTCAAGAAGGCTGTTCCTATTCGCGATTACGAAGCTTTTATACCTTATATAGAAAAAATAAAAAAAGGCGATCAGAATGTGCTTTGGAAAGGTAGGCCCATATACTTTGCCAAAACATCTGGAACCACCAGTGGGGTAAAGTACATTCCAATATCAAAGGAATCGATGCCCAACCACATAAATGGAGCACGGAATGCGCTACTATGCTACATGGCAGAAAGCGGCAATACGTCGTTTGCCGATGGTAAAATGATATTCCTATCAGGCTCGCCCGAGATGGAGCGTGTGGGAGGCATACCTACAGGTAGGCTCAGTGGCATTGTAAATCATTATGTGCCACGGTATCTGCGTGGCAACCAGATGCCCACCTACGAAACCAACTGTATAGAAGACTGGGAGGTGAAGCTAGATAAGATAGTAAACGAAACCATGACCGAAAATATGACGCTGATAAGCGGCATACCACCATGGATGCAGATGTACTTTGAGTGGCTGAGTGCACGCAACGAGGGCAAAAAAATAAAAGAGCTTTTCCCAAAACTACAGGTTATAGTGCATGGTGGGGTAAACTTTGAGCCTTACAAAGCCCGACTGCTCGACAGCTTAGGTGGGCATGTAGATATGATAGAAACGTTTCCGGCTTCAGAAGGTTTTTTTGCTTTTCAAGACCAGATAGGGGGCGAGGGGCTACTGCTCAACACCAATGCAGGTATGTTTTACGAGTTTATACCAGTAAGTGAGATACACAATGAAAGCCCTACACGCTTATCGCTGGGCGAGGTGAAAACTGGCGAAAACTATGCACTCATACTCAATACTGATGCTGGCTTGTGGGGCTACAGCATAGGCGATACGGTGAGGTTTGTAAGCACTAATCCTTACAGGCTGGTGGTCACAGGGCGTATCAAGCACTTTATATCAGCTTTTGGCGAGCATGTAATAGGCGAAGAGGTAGAATATGCCATTATGAATGCCGCTAAAGAGTACGGAGCGCATGTCACAGAGTTCACCATAGCACCAGCCATACAGGTTACAGAGGGTTTGCCATATCATGAGTGGTTTGTGGAGTTCGAAACACAACCGTCAGATATGGGGGCATTTGCACTTACCGTAGATAAACACCTGCGTGCTAAGAACATTTACTACGAAGACCTAATAAGTGGTGGCATACTGCAACCACTGAAAATAAGGCTGATGAAGAAAAATGCCTTCATAGAATACATGAAGTCGATAGGCAAACTGGGTGGACAAAACAAAGTGCCGCGCCTAGGCAACGACCGCAAAATAGCCGATGCCTTGAAGGAGTGGGTATTGTAAGCTGTTTAAAGGCAAAACATCATATCATTAAGGCGTAGCCGAATTGAATGTTCCTGCAATCACAGTTGAATCCGTACAGGTAAAGTTGAAACTACCAGTCAGATTTGGGGTAACTGCTGTTACGGTAAGCGATCCGTGGGCAGATGGAATCGTTGCAGCTGTTGTGGTAGTTTTATACGCTCCTCCATAGTTGATGCCATCCATACTAAATGTACCTATAGTGCCTGCATAGCTGTATATCCACACAGTGATACGTGCTCCAGAAGGCGATGTACCGTTTACCTCTACATAAGGTAGTGGAGATCCTGAATTTTTATTGGTCTTTACCATGCCATCTGAAGCGGAAAATGACCCACCGCTCCCCGAAACCGTAGCTAACACAAAATGAGAAGATGTAGTTTTTGAGGCAGTATCCTTTTTGCAGCTTCCTATTGTGACGGCAGCAATGAGGAGATAAATGGTTGAGTGTTTCATAAGGGTAGTTTTATTAATAGACGGTTATAAAAGGTAAAACAGTTGGCTTTCTTTAAAATGAGTAGGAGCAAACGGGCCATATGTTTCACTTTTCTCTTGCACCGAGCAGCATACCTTTGATCGGCACCAACCAGAAATTTATACACAGGTTAGTCCTTCATAAATACATATCTCTTCCTTTGCATCAATGTTGAAAAAAAAAGGGCACATCTTATCAAAATGTGCCCTGGTTCTATCAGATGTTTTTAATGCTATTTTATGTTGGGGTGCGGCGGGGGAACATTAGAATCTCCACCTTCATCTACGTTAGACGGACGATAAGTTACTATACTTTCATCGCCTGCCTCGCCATACTTGAATATGAATCTATCTCTGCCTATGCTGTTTTTGTCGCTCATGTACTCTATCACAGCATTCACATGCTCCCACGATTTTTGCTCTTTTAGTTTGCTGCCACTACCGCCGCCCATTATTACCACCTTGCATAGTGGGTTGGCTTGCATTTGTGCAGCTAGGGTAGCTAGTTGTATTTCCATTCCCTTGTTTATTTTATTCGATTTTTCGGGGAATAGCAATGTTCCAGCACCTATGTTGCCACAAGGGTTTTTACCATTATTGTTGTTGTTATTATTGTTTGTGTTTACTATTTCCTTACAGCCATCGGGGCAAGGGCAGCTGCCCACACCATCAGCATCTACCGGCTGGCACTCAGTAGGTGTTATCATTTGTTTGTCTTTGTAGTCTGGCACACCATCGCCATCGCTGTCTATAGGGCAACCACGCGCATCCACTACTACACCTGCTGGTGTTTTAGGGCATTTGTCAAACTGGTCTGTTATACCGTCTTCGTCCTTGTCAGGCAATACAGGATTGGGCAGTATCATGTGGCGTGGATACGACAATTCGTTGTAAGAATGATCCAGCGGATTGATCCAGTACAATGGTTCCACACATTTTTTCTTACTGATGTTGTAATTGATGCCTACAGAAAAATAGTTAATAGCATCTGACGATCTGCCTGTACTTACCGTATTGCCCAGTGTAGGCCCAAAGCGGGTGCCATCCAAAAAAGGATCGGCAGGAAACGTGTATCTGTCTTCTATCTGTATGTTGAATTGTTTATTGATGCGAAACTGCGCTCCAGCTCCTATGCTAGGTGCAAAGTCGAGTGTTTTTTTGTCCAGTATCTGCGACTTGCCATTGGTCTGTGCGGGTGTTTCGTAAGTCTTATCCAGTCCCTTTTGCAGCTCCTTGCGTATGTCTTTTGTTTTGCCGTTAGGGTCTTTTACTATGTTGCCAAAGTCATATTGCTCATACTTATCATTCAGCGCATTTACCCTTGTTTTATAGCCCAGCGCACCTAGCCCCACATAACCAAAGAAGGCTATTTTGTTGCGTGCTTTATGGAAACTTATGTTGCCAGCATTAAACATCAGGTCCATATTGAGTTGCGAAGCCTCTGTACGGGAAGATCTGTATATGGCATCGGCAGGGTTGGCAGCGGTAGCCATTTGCAGTGGGGTGTAATTGAACGTAGTATAAGGACCATCGTAACCAGTAGTAGGCTGACGGTCCAGATTTTTTGATACACCGTATATATACTGCATACGCATAGAGAATATATAACCCAGCGATTTGCGTACGTTCACATTTATACCACCACCACCTTTGTGCCACAGCATCAGTGTGGGTACATTTCCTATCACATTATACAGCCCAAAGCCTATGCCTGCTTCCCACATATTGCGGGGTTTGGGCGGAAAAGCTTCTTGGTGCTCCATGTATCTTTTGAACTGTTTCAGCCTGTATTTGGGGTAGTAAGCCGAATCCATGATGTCATAGTTTTTGCCATGATAGGTCATGTCGCGGTTAGCCCACTGCAAGCCAGTAGGGGTAATATCCTTAGGTGTTTCTGATGCGGCTGCTTCAGATTGGGGTTGTTCATTTTCCTTTCCTTTTTTAGCTTTTTTGTCTTGTGCTAACAAGCTTCCTGCCATACACACTGCTATTCCTGTAATCAATAAAAACTTTCTGGCGAGCATAAGCGACAATTTACATGAAGGATTTTCGTAAACTAATATACTAAGCAAAGGTATAGACCTGATGCCCAAAAAACAAAACACGATATGCAAAATAACCCTTCTTTGCTGGTTTTATTGCCCTCAAATGATGGTATCAATAAAAATATGTGATAAATAGAATTCTTATATCGACTTTTACACCCAATATTGCCCAACCTTCAATGGAACTTGTAAACAAAGTAATAGGCACTGAGCTAGCCCTGTTTGAAAAGAAGTTTGCAGAAAGTGTAAAAAGCACCAATCCCATGCTCGACCGCATCATGCGGTTTATCATAAGGAGAAAGGGCAAACAAATGCGCCCTATGTTTGTTTTCTTGTCAGCAAAAATTGCTGGCACTATCAATGAAACTTCTTACAGAGCAGCATCGCTCATAGAACTGTTGCACACAGCTACGCTGGTGCACGACGATGTGGTAGATAATTCTGTAAAACGTAGAAATTTCTTTTCTATCAATGCTTTATGGAAAAACAAGATAGCAGTGCTGGTGGGCGACTACCTGCTATCAAAAGGGTTACTGCTATCAATAGACAATGGTGACTTTAAAATACTGCAACTGACATCGAGAGCGGTAAAGGAAATGAGCGAAGGAGAACTGATGCAGATGGAAAAAGCACGCAAGCTGGATATTGACGAAGCAGTGTACTTTGATATTATAAGGGCTAAAACAGCCTCTCTATTAGCTTCAGCTTGTGCATCGGGTGCATACTCTACCACCAGCAATGAAGAAACTGCCGAAAAGTTCCGCAGCTTTGGCGAAAAGGTAGGTATTGCTTTTCAGATAAAAGATGACCTGTTCGATTACGGGCAAGACAATATAGGCAAACCAACAGGTATAGATATTAAGGAGAAAAAAATGACCCTCCCGCTTATATATGCCCTGCAGCATGCCGATGCCGCTCAAAAGCGGAAACTTATATACATAGTAAAAAACAATAGCACAGACAGAAGCAAGGTAAATGAAGTAATAAACTACGTGCAGCAGTCTGGTGGTATAGGGTATGCGGCAGACAAAATGAAACAATACAAACAAGATGCGCTCGATCTGCTTCGTACTTTCCCTCCATCGCAGGCGCGCGATGCTATGGAAGAGCTGGTAAACTATGTTATCGACCGTAAATACTAATCCTATATTTAGTTATGGTGTGTTGCGTACTTGCTTGTATGTAAGGCTGTTGTATTCTGTTGTCATTATTTTAACAATTTCTACCATTATATAAGGTGTTTCCCGTTTCTAAAACACTAAATTTATTCTAGTATTTCATGATTGCTTAAAACTAACAGGGCATGAAAAAGACTGTACTTTTTGTACTGGCCAGTATCTTTTTGCTGGGTTGCGATTCTGGCGAGCGTGAGCGTAAACTCAAAGAACGAGAACAGCAACTTGACGTAAAAGAACAAACATTGCTTCTTAAAGAGAAACAACTGCAACTGAAAGAAGAAGAATTGCAGCGCACTCGTCAGGCTATACTGGATAGCTCCAGTGCCAATGATAGTATGCTCATCTGCAACTCGGGATACCTGGGGGTGTGGGGTGCAAAAATGACCTGTACCGAAACCAACTGTACCACATCGGCGGTAGGCGATACTAAGGTAGAATTATGGGATATAAAATACGCCAATGGCAGTGTACTGGTAAGTGCCTATGCCAACAACAACCTCATACGTGTGTACTCGGGCGCATACAAAAACGATATTCTGGAGCTCGACTATGACAGCGATGAAGGGCAACATGCCACTGTACCTATAGCTATAAGGGTAAGGCTATGGAAGGTAAAAGATGGTGTGCTAAAAGGCACCCGTGAGATAATAAGAAGCGACTGCAACATCATGTACGATTTGCAGCTAAACAAACAATAATTTTCTGGGTAATACCTCTTGCAGAATATGATGATATTGAATGGTGGTCTGGACTTTAATTTGCCGTTGAGCAATCCTGTGATAATTTTTTCACTGGTATTGTTCATCATTTTATTTGCCCCCATTCTGCTCAATAAAATAAAGATTCCACACATCATAGGGCTTATAGTAGCGGGGGTAGTAGTAGGGCCTTATGGGCTCAATCTGCTGAAACGCGATAGTAGTATAGTGTTGTTTGGTACGGTAGGGTTATTGTACATCATGTTTTTGGCAGGGCTAGAAATCGACTTGAATGAGTTTAAGAAAAACAAAGGCAAAGTAGCATTTTTCGGGCTTATAACCTTTACGCTACCCATAGTGTGCGGCGCACTTGCTAGCTACTACGTATTGGGGTATGGCTTGTTATCCTCAGTGTTGCTGGCAAGTATGTTTTCTACACATACACTGGTGGCATACCCTATTGCCAGCCGGTATGGTTTGTCGCGCAACAAGGCAGTTACCCTTACCATTGGTGGCACCATGATAACTGATATACTGGCACTACTTATACTGGCCGCTATTGCGGGTATGAGCAAGGGCGAGGTTACCAATGCATTCTGGATATCGTTGGGAGTATCTTCTTTGGCTTATGCGGGCATAGTGTTTTTTGTTTTTCCTTTCATCATCAGGTGGTTTTTTAAGCGATTTAGTGATAGTGTGTCACAGTATGTGTTTGTACTGGCTATTGTGTTTTTATCAGCGTTTCTCGCCGAGGCAGCTGGGCTGGAGGCTATTATAGGCGCATTCTTTGCAGGGCTGGTGCTCAACAAGTTTATACCTCATCTATCACCACTCATGAATCGTATCGACTTTGTGGGCAATGCACTATTTATACCTTTTTTTCTGCTCAGTGTAGGTATGTTGGTAGATGTGTCTGTGCTGGTAAAAGGGTGGGGGGCTTTAAAAGTAGCGGGTGTTATCATTGCCGTGGCGGTCTCTACCAAGTACATAGCTGCTATGATAACCAAAAAAGCCTTCAAACTTACTAAGGATGAAGGATTGATGATGTTTGGGCTCAGTACCTCACATGCAGCCGCTACGCTTGCTATAATACTAGTAGGCTATAACATAATAACAGGCGAAACACCAGATGGCGAACCCATTAGACTGCTAAACGAAGATGTGCTCAATGGTACTATCCTGCTCATACTCGTTAGCTGCACTATAGGCTCATTTGTGGTAGAAAAAGCATCGCGCAATCTAGCAGCACTAGAAGATAGCGAGGACACAGATGCTACTAAAAATGAAGCGCAGATCAACGAAAAAATATTGATATCAATAGCCTATCCCGAAACCATTACCGAACTGGTGGACCTTGGGCTCATGCTGAAACCAGCCAAAAGCAAAACTCCTGTATATGCACTTCACATAGTAAGCGATGAAAATGATGGAGGAGCATCGCATGCTGCCGGTAACAAAATGATGGACAAAGCAATGATGCATGCCGCCGCTACCGAAAACACGCTGGTGCCGCTGACTAGGTATGATATGAACATCAGTAATGGTATCTCCTACACACTACGTGAGCAACAGATAACAGACTTGCTGATGGGCGTGCATAGTGGCAAAAATCCCAAAGAGTTTTTGGGAGAAACTGCCGGCAGAATACTAAAGGCAACTTCAGAAACAATATTTATTTATAAGTCCGTACAGCCATTCAATACCTTGAAAAGGATAGTAGTAGCTGTAACTCCCAATGCCGAACTGGAGCCCGGTTTTTCGCATTGGTTGGGCAAGATTACTGCTATATCAAAGGAGGCAGCACTGCCTGTAATATTTTATGCCAATGACGAGACCGCAGCCAAAATACAAGGCTACAATCAGCAGTCTAAAAGGCCTGCAATAGCCAGCTTCAAACAGTTTGACAACTGGGCAGACTTTTTAATTTTCACCAGCGAGTTGAAACAAGACGATTTGTTTGTGATGGTATCATCCCGAAAAGGGCATGTGTCTTACAACAATCATCTCGAAAGATTGCCCTACAATTTATCGGCTTATTTTCAGAAAAATAGCTACATAATACTCTATCCCAAACAGATGGAGCATGGGGTGAAAATGGAGGATGTGCAGCACGTAGATACTACGCTCATAGACACTCTTGCCGAGCAAGTAGAAGTAGTAAACCGTGCTGGTGATTATATCCGCAATGTGTTCAGAAAAAAGAACTAGCTGCTTGCTAATACTAGTGGAGGTAATACCTATGACAAAAGCTCGCAGGGCTTCATGCCGGTTATCTTTTTGAAAGCTGTGCTGAAGTGCGATATACTGCTATAGCCTAAAGTGTTAGCCACATCTGTTACGGTCATGCCGTCTTGTTTCAACAATATTTTAGCTTGAGTTATACGCAACTCCTGCTGGTACTCATGTATGGTTTTGCCCGCTATGGCTTTAAAGCCTTTTTTCAGGTAGCACTCATTCATCGCTACCTTGCGCGACAGTTCTTTTATAGTATGTGGCTGCTCTACGTTGTCCTCTATTATTTTCATTGCAGTTACTATCTTCTCTCTTTCGCTCTCATAAGCCAGAAAACGGCAAGCGGGCACCTGACAAGTAGTAAATGGTGCTGCGATACACTCCAATGCACGTCTCAGTAAGTGCATTGCAGCCTCGCTGCGTTGCAGCGACTGCACAAATGCCGAAGTAACAGTGCTAGATGCTTCTAGCTGCCTAAGCAAAGTACGTGCTTGAGCACACACCGAAAATTGCTGCTCAGTGGTTTCATCAAATCGGAATGGCTGATTAGCACTCAGCGTTTTGGCAGGATACTGGTCAAAGAAAGATGGTAAGTACCGTAAAGTGTACACAGTAGCCTGAGTGTCTGAAGTTTCTGAATACTCCAGATAACACAGTTGCATACAGTATTGATTATCGCCTATAGGATACAGGTAGAGCATGCCCCTGTCTTCAGGTATATTGTCTTCGGACAGTATTACATCTATGCGCTCAGCCGTTACACTATTGCTTACCTCTAGCTGCTCAGTAGTAGATACCCGTCCGCTAGCATTCAGAAAACGCTCTGCTAT
>CAZRPA010000006.1:0-57332 GCA_964601855.1 uncultured Flavipsychrobacter sp.
CAAAAACCATGAAACAACCGGCAAAAAACCGGCACACAGCCTCTTCGGCTGTCCCTCCGCTCTCGCACTGTTACTCGCACTAATAAACACAATATGCATACCAAAATAATATATATCAATCACTAACCCTGCTTTGCGCCCGATTTCGTTCTCAGAAATATCATAGCTATAGCTGTGGTCACAATACCCATACCCAATGCGCCTATAGCACCCTGAGTAGCGTAGTTTTTATAATTGAAATTAGCCTCAGCAGCAGCCGTAGTTTTATAGTAGCCTAGTTCTACCGAGCGTTTTATCACATTGGGGAAGTATTCTGGGGTAATCACATAAGTCGTCACCCACTGCGTCAGTGGGCTGATAGCAGCTATGATAATAGACAACACTATCCCCGACATAAGCCCATTGACGTAAGTCATATTGCCACTATAGTACTTTTTCTTTTTGTCCTTTAGTGCCAGTACCATTACCCATATAGCAGGTATAGCAAAAAGATTGGTGAGGTATAGGTGATAGTCGATGTAGGTAGAGTGCAGCCCACTAAGTTTTTCGAGCAACATCCATACCAATCCCATTAGAGAAAAAATGATTGCCCACTTAAATTCTATACTGATATTTTTCATTGTTTAGTGTGATTTGTGGATAAGTGATGAAAAATAGAAGAACATAAAATTAAGATGTTTTGCAATGCTAAGTATGTGCTCAATGAGTGATATTTTGGGTTAATAATAATACTGCAGAAGGGAAAAGGTTGCTAAGTCTACTTGACAACAGAGCCAGCAATAAACAAAAAAAACCGGTGAAGCACATAAAATGCCCCACCGGTTCTGTATACTGATAAATATGCTAACGCACTATTGTAAGTGCACGTACTGTTTTAGATTCAGGAGTCTGTATCACTACATAGTAGCTACCTGTGGGCAATGAAGCTAACGAAATGTTTTCGGTATAGTGCTGCTGTGCTGGCTGCGACCATGTGCGGTGTATGCGCCCTGCAGCATCTGTGATAGTTACAGAAAACGACTGAGGCTGCTGCCAAGACACATCAAGCGTCACAGACTCACCGGCAGGCACAGGATATAGCACAGCTGTGCCAGTAAAGGTGCCTGCGGCTTGTGGTATGCTCGTAGTAAAAGACTCATATCTATATCGCTCTGCAGCACTAGATAAATTAGTTTCCCAAGCGATGGTTGTTACGTTCCACTCTTCATCAAAGTAGTACGTTACCTTACCATCGGCATTATAGGTATAGTTGTCTCTGCTCGAGTTTTCGTAAGTCATAGTTCCACCGTCCCAATTTTGAGTAATAATGGTTTGGGGTTGTGTGCCGTCAAAGTTGCTGTAGAGCGTTTTACCACCTGGCTCCCATGTGCCTCCAGCGCCCCACGACTCATATAGGCTTTGAGTGCGTCTGTTCATAGCATCATAGGTATGGGTGTCTCTATAGCTGTTTACCCACGCAGTAGTAGTCATATCCCAGTTCTGATAGACTTCTGCCGTTAGGTTGCCCATAGCATCGTAGGTGTTCAGTTGTTTATAGCCGCTATCCCACACAGAGGTCGATGTGTTCCACAACTCACTTACCATGGCAACCACCTTATTAGTGGCATTATAGGTGTTCGTTATACGACTGTTTGCCTCCCATGCAGACGTACCACTATTCCACAGCTCTGTGAGCGATGTCGCTACTTTATTAGCAACGGTGTAGGTTTTAACCTGTCGAAACATATTCACCCACACACCCGCAGTGGTATCCCACTCTTGGTTAGTTTCGGTGAGGCGGTTGCCCGCACCATCATAGGTATATTGGTCTCTGTATTGGTTACGCCAGGTACTAGTAGCTGCTATCCATTCTTCGTTGGTTGTAGCGGTGATATTGTTGCTGGCGTCAAATGTTTGTGAAGACCTGGAGTACGCACTTCCATACGACGACGTAGTGGCAGAATACGGAAAACCTATAGCATTGTCAAAGTACCACTCCCAGTCTTCCCACTCATCGTTATACACCCCTCCTCGCGCCCCCGAATAAGTAGCAGCGGTAGAATCGACAGGGATAAATGTAGTGCCATCATTTTCGAAGTACACAGCCGATATCAGGCGGCTATCTGAGGCGGTGGTTCTGGCAGCTTGGCGGTAATAACTAGCTGCTGCAGAAGGCTTTGTGTGCTTGTGCGCTTTGATACCTTTGGCTGCTGTGCGCTGATGCGACAACTGGGCATGACCTAAAAATGGAACAGCCGATGCCAGCAATAATGTGAACAGTGTCTTGCTCATGTTTAGTTTTTTTAATAGAGGTTGAAAAGGTGATGAATTAATACAATCAACACAAATGTAGGGGTAGTGCAAGACGATGAGCGTTGCAAATATGTTAAATAATTCGCAGACTTAACTGACACGTATGATCTTATAACCAACGGTTATTAATATTTAATTTTTGAATGATAAAAATAGACAGTAACTTAGTGTGACCGAAAAAATAAACCACTATGAAAAAAAGTGTACTCGCAATAATACTACTGATAATAAGCTGCGGTAAGGGATATGGGCAGTGTGCGGAAACTGACTATGGTGGTATATCCTTAAATTTCGAAGAACCAACTGCATATCTTGACTGCTTGATACAAAGAGATAACACAGATACTGTAAACAGATGGGAAATAAATGCACCAAACAAATCTGTTCTAAATAATGCATATTCACCTGTTGTTGTGATAATTACCGACAGAATAAACACCTACAAACCTAATGACACCTCAGTTTTTACGTTTGCTGTACTTCCCGGAGCATCAAGTAGATCTTGGCATTGGCATACATTTGGTGGCCGATACTATGTCAACTCAGATACATTAACTGATTATGGACGAATAGAGTATTCACCAAATAAAGGTGTGACATGGATAAACCTTTTGGAAGACACCACTGGACTTGTTGAATGGGAATTATGGCTCACAGAAAAACCTGTATTATCGGGCAATAGTAATGGTTGGAAACACTTTAGGTGTATAATAAACATACCTGATTCTATACATGTGTTTAGTAGTACTGATTGGACTAGTGATACCGCACTCTACAGATTCACCTTTATTACTGACAGTGTAGAAACCTATAAAGATGGATTGATGTTTGATGATATATACATATATGAAGCAATAGAAAGCGTCACAGACCCATACGCCAGCAACAACCTGATAACAGTATACCCTACCCCTGCACAAAGCACGCTGCGTGTGAGCTATACACAGCCCATGCACCACCCACAAATACGCATCACCAATAGCCTAGGACAGACCATGCGCATCATGAACAACTACACCGCTACGGACATAGACATCACCGACCTACCCAATGGGGTATATATGCTACAATGCGCCGATGACAAGGTGTGTGCTAGTAAAAGATTTGTGGTGAGTAGGTGATGACAAACTATACAAAAACAACAGTAAAAACAAAATAAACCACTATGAAAAAAAGTGTACTCGCAATAATACTACTGATAATGAGCTTCTTTAAAGGGTATGGGCAGTGTGTAGAAACTAACTATTTTAGTACATTGTTAAATTTTGAAGATACTACAGGATATTATGATTGCTTAATTCAAAGAGACAGCACAGATACTGTAAACAGATGGCAAATTGGCATACCCACCAAAGCGGTATTTGATAGTGCTTACTCACCAGTCAATGTAATAGTGACTGATACAGCTAATACTTACAAACCTAATGACACCTCTATTTTTATCTTTGCAGCACTTCCGGGAGCTTCAAGTAGAGTATGGCATTTGCACACATTCGGGGGGCGATACTATGTCAACTCAGACACATTAACAGACTTTGGGCGTATAGAGTATTCCCCCAATAAAGGTATAACTTGGATAAACCTGATGGAAGACACTACAGGACTGGTGGAATGGAAATCATGGCTCACAGAAAAACCTGTATTATCGGGCAATAGCAATGGTTGGAAACATTTCAGATGTATAATAAACATACCTGATTCTATACATGTTTTCAGTACTTGGAGCTGGCCACTAGGCTATACAGATACTGTACTTTACAGATTCACTTTCATTACTGATAGTGCAGAAACCTATAAAAATGGTTTGATGTTCGATGATATTGAAATATTTGAAGAAGTAGAAAGTGTCTCAGACCCACACGCCTCCAACAACCTGATAACAGTATACCCTACTCCTGCACAAAGCACCCTACGGGTGAGTTATGCACAGCCCATGCACCAGCCACAAATACGCATCACCAACAGTCTAGGGCAGACCATGCGCATCATGAACAACTACACCGCTACCGATATAGACATCAGCGACCTACCCAATGGCGTGTACATGCTTCAATGTGCCGATGACAAGGTGTGCGCTAGTAAAAGATTTGTGGTAAGTAGATGATAACAGAGGACTAAAAAACAATAGTAACAACAACAAAATAAACCACTATGAAAAAAAGTGTACTCGTAATAATACTACTGATAATGAGCTGCTGTAAAGGTTATGGGCAGTGTATAGGTGAACCGTTTGATTTTATTTACAACTTTGATAACAGTATTGTTGATTACAACTGCTTTATACAAAAGGACAGCACTGATACTGTGAATGTTTGGGAAGTAGGAATACCCAGCAAAAGTGTTTTTGATACAGCATCCTCTCCCATAAATGTGATAGTTACTGACAAAATAAACACATACAGAACTAATGATACTTCTTGGTTCATGTTTGCAAAAAGACCCGGCACAGCAAGTAGTGATTGGGGATGGCATAAGTTTGACGGGATGTATTATGTGAACTCCGACACTATTTCTGACTATGGGAAAATTGAATATTCACCCAATAATGGTATCACATGGATAGACTTATTTAAAGATACATCTGGGTTGGTTGGTTGGTATAACTATCCGGGAACTGGTTACATAAAGCCTGTTTTGTCTGGCAACAGTAATGGTTGGAAACGTTTTAGGTGCACTATAAGGATCCCAGACTCCATACTTGCATCAAACCATTTTTATCCAAACACTGCCGTAACTCTTTATCGGTTTACTTTTATCACTGATAGCATTGAAACGAATAAGGATGGACTAATGTTTGATGATTTCAAATTTTATGATATTGCGGAAAGTGTCACAGACCCCTACGCCTCCAATAACCTAATATCCGTGTACCCCACACCTGCTCAGAGCACCCTACGGGTGAGCTATGCACAGCCCATGCACCAGCCACAAATACGCATCACCAATAGCCTAGGGCAGACCATGCGCATCATGAACAACTACACCGCTACCGATATAGACATCAGCGACCTACCCAATGGGGTGTATATGCTACAATGCGCCGATGACAAGGTGTGTGCTAGCAAAAGATTTGTGGTGAGTAGGTAGTTGTCTTACTACATAAATTTCGAGTTAGAATTATTTAGTGTAAAATGTCAACAAACTTTCGTAGGAACACTATAAATGTAACGTGCTAAAAAAATCAGTAAATTTGTAAATAAAGTAAGGGCATAAATATGCACACAACAGAAGTAACTTTATTAGAGAAAATAGGCAATGATGCTGTAAAGCAACTTAGACGAAATAAGCATGCACATGGGTTGCCATTTATGATTAATGCCCAAGAGCTTGCTGCTAATGAGTGCTACTTGGAATACCCTGATGGGAAGGTAGTATTAGTGGCTTTACAAACAGACAGTGACCGCGATTTCACCATAATTCGTGAGCTTTCAATTACTGACGCTTCACGTATCAGAAATGACTTTTTACTGCGTTGATAATATGCCAGAACTGTATATAATCACTGGATCAAATGGCGCAGGCAAATCGAGCATCGGCCCTAATTATCTTCCTACTCACATAACTGATACCTGTCCGGTGTTTGATGGTGATAAGTTATTTATCCAGAAAAGAAATGAGTTATGGCAGTCTATTAAAGCACCAAAAGAAGTTAAAAAGTTAGCATTTGCATTTACTGTTGAAACTTTTGAAAATCAGGTAGCAGAGGCTTTAGCGAATTACAAAAACTATGTTTACGAAGGTCATTTTACAAACGATAGCACTTGGGGCACTCCCAGAAAATTTAAAGAAAATGGCTACGAAGTAAATCTAATTTTTTTAGGTCTAGCAAACCCAGAAATATCTCAAATACGTGTTATAGACCGAGCAAGAGAGGGAGGACATTGGGTAGACAGAAGAACTATAGAAGATAATTTTTATGGAAATTTAGAAAAACTCGAAGTTCACCTTGATGCTGTTACCAACATTCAAATTATTGACACTACTGGCAAACATATAATCCTTGCTCAATTCAAAGAAGACAATGTTGTTACTGCTGTTCCATACATTGAATTACCCAAGTGGTTTAAGCAACATCTACCAATATTGGCCGATAGAATTCGTAAGTACCACGGGTGCGATTAATGTTTATAGCTTGAAAAATGAGTAGCACTGGCTTAGTCTAAATTTGACCATCATTAATACATTACCCGAAATAATACGACCTTTGCATACTAAATAGTATAAACGGTATGCCTGCCAGGTTTCATGAACAGGAAGTAAAGAGTGGTCTTAAAAACAAAAGAAAACTATCTGCGTTTCTGGATAGGCTGGTGGCTACGCACCTGCCTGCTATAAAGAAAGCAGATCTTAACTACATTTTCTGCACTGACGAATACCTACTGACCATCAATCAGGAATACTTGAAACATAATACCCTTACGGACATTATAACCTTTGACCTGAGTGATGGCAATGGTATACTGACTGGAGAAATATACATAAGTACAGAGCGTGTGGCCGACAATGCTACAAAGTTTGGCACTACAAGTACGGATGAACTGCACAGAGTAATTTTTCATGGTGCGCTGCATCTGTGTGGCTTCAAAGACAAAAAAGATGCCGACAAAAAACTAATGCGCCAGAAAGAAGACGAATGCATAGCAGCATACAAAAACGAAACTGAACAATGAACATAGATACACTATACGAAGACGAAGACATACTGATAGTAAACAAGCCGGCGGGCATGCTGGTAGTGCCCGACAGATTTAATGCTGCACTACCGAGCCTGAACAAGACCATGGAGAAAAAAGCGGGTCAGAAGGTGTGGGTGGTACACCGCCTAGACCGCGACACGAGTGGTGTGCTGTGCTTTGCCAAAAACGAAGTGGCGCACCGCTACCTGTCTATCTTGTTTCAGGAGCGTGATGTAAATAAGTATTACGCTGGCCTGGTGACGGGTATAGTAGTGCCCGATAATGGACGCATAGAAAACTTTATAGCAGAGCACCCTGCCAACAATGGCAAGATGATAGTAGCCCGAAAAGGCAAAGTAGCTGTTACAGACTATAAGGTGGCAGAGCAATGGCCACTGTATGCGCTGATGCAGTTTCAGATACATACTGGTCGCACACACCAGATAAGGGTACACATGCAAAGTATAGGGCATCCGCTGGTGTGCGACCCACTGTATGGCGATGGCAAACCATTTATGCTGTCTGACATCAAGCGCAAGTACCGTATGTCTGAGAAGGATGAAGAAGAACGCCCGCTACTGAGCAGACTGGCACTACATGCCTACAAGTTAGAGTTTTATAAAGAAGATGGCACTGCTGTAGTGGCAGAAGCTCCCCTCCCCAAGGATATGGCTGCCTGTGTGAAACAACTGAACAAATGGTGCCCACCTGTAGATGCAGGTGCATAGTAGTTGCTGAAAGCAGAGATTTGTAATAAGTAGGTAGTATTAGTCACATGTGGTGCTTTTGTCATAATTCGTTATGTACCTTTGCGCACTATGCGGCGCATTGCTTCCATTTTACTACGTTCGTTTCTTCAGGGTCTTTTATTGCTGAGCCCTATAGCTATAACGGGCTATCTGTTGTTTACCATTTTTATAAGTGTAGACGGGCTGATACCGGTGAAGCCAAGGGGCATAGGCTTTTTAGGCATTTTGGGTGCGGTAACGGTGATAGGGTATCTGGGCACCCGTTTTTTTGTGGGCAGGTGGCTGTTCGATTCCTTTGCCTACCTTATGAGCCACACACCAGGGGTGAAACATATCTACTCATCGATACGGGATATAGTGACCTCGTTTGTGGGCGATAAAAAACGATTTAATGAGGCCGTATGGGTGCGCGTGAATGAAAGCCCCGAAATATGGCGCATAGGGTTTCTGACACAAGATGATATGAGCTCTATGGGTATGACAGGCAAGGTAGCTGTGTATATGCCCCACTCGTATGCTATATCGGGCTGGGTGATAGTGGTAGATCGTGCCAACACTAAGCCTGTAAACAACATGACATCGGGCGAGGCTATGAAGTTTGCAGTGAGTGGCGGTATAACCACTGCCGAAGAACCAGAACAAGACAATGGAAAGAAAAATTAACTTCAATGCAGGCCCTGCTACACTGCCAGTAAGCGTACTGGAGCAGGTAGCTGCTGCTACTCTCAGTTATGAGGGCACTGGCATGTCTATACTGGAGTTGCCACACCGCAGCAAGGCTTTTGAGGCTATAATAGAAGAAAGCAAACAACTGGTAAGGGAACTATGTGGTATAGACAGCAGCTACGACGTAGTGTGGCTGCATGGCGGCGGCAGACAACAGTTTTGTATGGTGCCAGCCAATTTTTTGCCCCAGGGCGCTACTGCTGCCTACATAGACAGTGGCTACTGGGCACACGAGGCTATGGAGTATGCGCAATACTATGGCAACACAGAGATAGTAGCTACATCGGCACCAGAGCAGTATACATGCTTGCCAGAGTGGCCAGAGGCAATACCTGCCAATGCTGCTTACCTGCACCTCACCACTAACAATACCATATATGGCACTCAGTGGCACAATGCACCACACTCGGCTGTGCCGCTGATAGCTGACATGAGCAGCGACATACTGAGCCGTAGGCACGACTATAGCCGCTATGCTATGTACTATGCAGCAGCACAGAAAAACCTGGGTACCCCCGGGGTGGCACTGGCGGTGATACACAAAGACCTGCTGAAAACTGCCAACCCTACCCTACCGCCACTGCTGAGCTATGCAGCACAAGTACAGCAAAACTCGATAGTGAACACAGCCAATGTAACCGGTATATACACCGCACTACTAATGCTAAGGTGGATAAAAAATACTGGCTTAGACGTAATAGAAGCGGAGAACCAAAACAAAGCAGCACTATTGTATCATGTACTAGATACTAGCAGCATCTTTAAAGCAAGAGTAACCGAAACCACTCACCGCAGCCTGATGAATGTATGCTTCACTGCTATCAGTAAGCAACACGAGGCTGCCTTACTGGCGCTATGCAATGACAACAATATAATAGGCATAGAAGGTCACAGGCACACAGGAGGATTCAGGATATCGCTGTACAATGCTTTGCCGCTGCACCATGTGGCGCTACTGGCAGAGCTGATGCAGGCTTATGAACGCAGCTTATAAGCAGTAAATGTTGCGCATTAAATATCGTACGCTACACCCTCTTCGCTTACTACTACATTAGCAAAGTGAACCATTGCCTCCCTTCCGAATTCGTCTAGGTCTTTATACTTAGACGAGAAATGCCCCAGCAGTAGCAAACCCGCACCAGCCTTGGCAGCAAGCTGTGCCGCCTGTGTTGCAGTGCTATGGTAGCGAGTAGCGGCCTTATCGGCATCTTGCTCTAGATAGGTACTTTCGTGGTAAATGGCATCCACGCCAGTTATATGCTCTAGGTAGGTTTCTGTGTACAGGGTATCTGCACAGTAGGCATACTTCTTGGGTGCGGGACCATCTTCTGTTACCCATTCGTTGCTCACTATGCTTCCATCAGGCTGTGTATAGTCATTGCCTTGTTTTAGCAGTTCAAAACAGTCTGTAGGTATGTTATATTCTCTACACTTATCGGGCAGTATTCGCCTGCCTCGGGTTTTGGTAGTGATCAGGAAACCAAAACATGCAATGCCATGTGCTACCGGGAAACACCTGACAGTATAAGATGGGGTGTCTGTAAGTATGCCTCCGGTTTCAGGGAGCTCATTGAATATGAAAGGATAGTTGAGTGTGGTATTGGCGGCTGCTAGTATAGCATCTAGTATAGGTTTCAGCTCCTTAGGTGCGTGCAGGTGCAGCGGAGCAGTGCGCCCCATGAGGCTCATACTATTGATCAGCCCCGGCAAACCAAAGTAATGATCGCCATGCATATGACTGATGAAAAGGTGATGTACGTTTTTCCATTTCACACCATACCGTTGCATTTGTATCTGTGTGCCTTCGCCACAGTCTAGCAGCAGCACCTCGCCATACACAGTTACTGCCTGTGATGTAGGATGCCGCCCAAAAGCAGGCAAAGCAGAATTGTGACCAAGTATAGTTATCCTCATTGTTACAAATATAACCAACTGTGGACATTAATAAATGTCCCAAAATGAATGATGCCATACTACATGGTTGCAGAATGGCATCATAACTATTGATTGTGTAATTGTTGTTATTAATTCTGTCCCATCTTCTTCAGGTGAGCTACGTGCGATGCTATAGCAGTAGTCATGCGTGGATGCTCCAGATATGGGATATTCATATCAGCACATGTCTGTTTGATGATGCGGCTAATATTGGGATAATGAGCGTGCGAAATCTTAGGGAAGAGGTGATGCTCTACCTGAAAGTTAAGACCACCTACAAACCATGTTATGATTTTATTGCCGGTGGCAAAATTAGCAGTGGTTTTCAGTTGGTGTACAGCCCACTCATCTTCTAGTTTGTTAGAGGGTTGTTTAGCTTCTGGGAAACCTGTTTCTTCTACAGTATGCGCCAATTGGAACACTATACTAAGTACCACACCCGTCACAAAAGTATAGGTAAAGAAACCAATGAGCCAAGGCAAAAAGCCGCACATGATAATAGGCAACACTATGTACATGCCGAAGTGGAAAACCTTAAATGACCAGAAAAGAATGTGGTCGGTATTGCTCAATTTTTTCAACGGCACAGTACCTACCTTGCCACTAAAGTATTTTTTGTAATCGGTAAAAAATACCCAGAACAGGTATAACAAACCATACAGAAACCAGAAATACAAATGCTGGTACTTGTGCATTTTGTAAAATTTCTGAGTAGGAGCTAGGCGCAGGAAAGGCTCTGCTTCTATATCGTCGTCTATACCATCAATGTTGGTGTAGGTATGGTGAATGATAACGTGTTTATTCTTCCACATGGCACTGCTGGCACCCAAAAAATCGAGACTGAAAGCAGCCAGTGTATTTAACCATTTGTACTTGCTGAAACTACTGTGCGAGCCATCGTGCATTACATTGAATCCTATGCCTGATGTAAACAAACCTAGTATCACACACTCTGGTATAGCTAGCCACGCAGATGGTGTAAAGAAAACCAGATGAATATATACAAACAAATAACCCGCTACCAGTATTATGGCTTTGGTATACAACTTACCATTTCCGGTGGGGTCTATTTTATGCTTTTCAAAATATTCGTTGACTCTTTTTTTAAGCTCTGCATGCACTGATACTGCTGAATGACCAAACTTAGGTGTTACTACACTTGACATAAAAACACGATTATATTACTACTGTGTCATTGCTTTAAAATAAAAGCAACAAACAAAATTAATTTCATTTTTAACGCAATCCAAATAAGCACAAAAATATGACAATGCCACAGAATGTAGGTGACCACCGTCATTCTGTACAAAAAGAGCTGTATTAATTAGGAGACAGGAATATGTGGCAGCTATTATTTAGTAAGCACATAGCCCCATTCCCGAAGCCATGTTACTACTTTTTCTTTGTAGTCGCCCTGTATCAGTATCAGCCCTTCTTTGGCACTACCTCCTGCGCCACACCGGGTTTTCAGTTGTTTGCCCAGTGCTTCCATATCATCGGCAGTACCTACAAACCCTTCTACCAGTGTTACTACCTTGCCAGCTCTTTGTTTGGTATCCAGCTTCACCCTTAGTTTTTGTTTTTCTTTGGGCAATGTGGCTACTTCTTCCGGCTCCGGATAGTCATTAAAAAAGTCTTTGTTGGTAGAGTAGGCAAGACCATCAGGCCTTGGGCTGTTCTTTTTCGACATCTTTCTGCTACTTATTCTGCTGTTTGTGTTGGCTCATCTTGGGGTTGCTCCTCTGCTACGGCTACCACTTCTGTGGGTGCATCAGCGGCTACAGCTTCAGTAGCAGGTGCTGGGGTGGTGGCTTTTTTGCCATATTCGTCTTGCACGGCTGCATACTTTTCTTTCAGACGTTTTATTTTCTGTTGCCCTTCTGCCAGTAACTTTTCCAGATGTTTGCGTAGCTCTTCTGCTTTTTTGCCGGGAGTTATGTTTTTGAGTGCTTCTGCAAAGTCTACCAGTTTCTCTTCTTCTTCGGCTATGTCTGTCAGCAGTTTGCCCACCATTTCTTTAGCCTGCTCTGTGCGTACTTGTTTCTGCACCTCCACAAACTGTTTGCGTTGCTCACGGTTAGCATCTTTGCGGGCAAAGAAGTGTTTGCGGGCAGCTATAAATTCATCCCATATCTTGTTAGATACATCGCGCGCTACCGGACCTATTTTTTTCCACTCGTCCAGCAGTTCATTCATTTCAGCGGTGGTATCGTTCCACTGAGTAGCGTTCTTTATTTGGTTGGCACGGTGCAGTAGTTCCATTTTCAGGTTGTAGTTCTGCTCGTGTACGGTGCGTATACCTTCTGTGTGTTGTTTTTTGGCAGAGAAAAAATGCTCTTGAGCGGCCATAAATCTTGCCCATACTTCTTCTCCTCTGTCGCCATTTACCCTACCTGTTTTTTTCCAATCTTCCATCAGGGCAGCATAAGCCAAAGACGTAACATTCCATTCGGTACTGTCTTTGAGTGCTTCAGCTTTTTCGGCAAGTGCGGTTTTTTCTAGGAAAAACTGTTCCTGCTCTTTCTGTATACGATCAGTATGCTCTCTTTTGCGGTCAAAGAAGGTAGCTTTGGCTGCTATAAAACGTTGCCATAGTTCTTCATTTTTTTTGCTGAGGGTATGCCCTATCGTTTTCCATTCGTTGGTAAGTCTATGAAAAGTATCGGCAGTTTTTTTCCACTCGGCAGATGTAGCAAGCGACTCCGCCTGCTCTACCAGATCCATTTTTAGGTCCAGATTCACCAGCAAATCTTTTTCTTGTTCTTCAAAGAACTGTTTGCGGCGGTCGTTAAATTTGTTTTTGGCTGCCTCTATACGGTTCCACAGTTTATCGCTGCGAAACTTGTCGGCATATCCGCTTAGTTTCCATTTTTCTATTATATCGCGTATCGCTGCATTGGCATCTTTCCAGTCATTACTTTCGGCTATTGCTTCAGCTTGCTCTGTCAGTGCTAGTTTTGCTGCATAGTTTTGCTCAGTAAGTTCACTTACTACTTTATCCCACTCAGCTACTTCTGTGCTTAGTTTTTCCAGATTACCTATTGCATGGGCGTTATTGAGCGCATTTTTGAGCGAATGCACTTTTTCTGCCATTTTCATTTTGTCTTCGGCAGCATTCCATTCGGTAGCTATGTCGGTTACTCTTGCCTGAAGTGCATAGTATTTTTCGCCCAGTGTGCTCAGCATTGTTATGCTGTTTTCGGGTGTCAACTCTGCTATCAGTCGTTCTTTACCCTCCTGACCGGCATAGATTACCAATTTTCCGTCTTCGCCTAGCGTAAAAAGTTCCTTACCATCGAACGATAAATCGTTCCACCATGAAATAATGTCAAAATTCTGATCCTGCAACATAAAGGCAAAACTGAGGTTTTTATTGCCAAAAAATTCTGGCAATCGGATATTCACTATTGTGCTATCCTGCTATACAATTGGTGCAATTTAGTGCTATTTTACATTTAGCCAAAGAGCACTGAGTAGAAACATTAATAAAATTCAACTTATCCGAATACTTTTTTCAGTATATCGGTGATTCTAGCTGCCGGATTGGTACGTATTTTCAGTTCCTCTTCGGCCACGTTTACAAAAATACCGTTCAGCGCACGCTCTGTTACATAGCCCGTAAGGTCTGTATTTACTTTTTGACGAGTGGTGGGCAGCTTATTGTATATCGTTACTATTTCGGTCCAGTAGCGGGTAGCATTTACCTTATTGAGCGACGACTGTATAACTGGCCTAAATGCCGATGTAAGCTGAGTCGACGTATTACCTTTCAGGTATTGAGTAGCGGCATCGTTGCTGCCCCTCAGTATAGATATACCATCTTGTATGCTCATGCCAGTTATAGCATTGGTGAAAATAGGTACTGCTTTAGCCGATGCATCTTCTGCAGCACGATTCATAGATAGTATAGCCCTGTCTACCTGTGCGCCCATACCCAGCGCACGTAGTGTGGTTTCTACTTTTTTGGCTTCGGGTGGCAGCAATACTTTTATCAGTTGATTGCCAAAAAAACCATTCACTGCCGATACCTTGCTCGTGGCATTTTGGGTTCCCACCTTTAGTGCTTCTTTCAGCCCACTGGCTATCTCGCTCTGCGTGAGGCTGGTGTTGCCGCCAGTAGTTCCGGTGCCAGGCATTTTTACATTGCCCAGATTTTTCTTTGCATCGTTGATGATACTCTTAAATCCCTGAGCATGAGTACTGACCGCAAAACAGCCAAAGCCCAAAGCGAACAATAAAGATTTTGATATGATATTCATAAGCGTAATTTTCTCACTACTAAATTTATATAAAGGTACGGTATATTTCTACTGGTGGCTATAGCCGTATGGTTATAAACCCAATGTTTGTTTTTTGTTAACACCACTGTCCCGTACCTGTGTCTGCTACTATACAAGATGGTATTCACCCTAGAAATGAAATAAAATTCTATCGTCAAAGACGCACTATGTCTTTTAATGAGTGCTTTATCCTACTGTAATTGCTCAAAAATGACTGACGATTGGGTTTGTTCTACTATTTTTGTGTAAAATTTTTCCAGTGGACAATCGTAAGAGAAGAGCGGTAGCGTGGTGGCTGATTGCAGGAATAATAATGATAGTGATAGAGTTCTTTATGGGTGGTGTAACCCGGCTTACAGGCTCGGGGCTGTCTATAACCGAGTGGAAACCTATAATGGGAACACTTCCCCCACTCAATGATGCTGACTGGAACAATGCATTTGACAGCTATAAAAACATAGCTCAGTTCAAGTTTCTGAACAGTCATTTCACACTATCCGATTTCAAATTTATCTTTTATTGGGAGTGGGCGCACCGCTTATGGGCTCGTATGCTGGGTGTGGTGTTTCTGATAGGTTTCGTGTACTTTCTGTGGAAAAAATACTTTGACAAAGGCATGATTAAGCCCTTTGTAGTGTTGTTCTTGCTGGGCAGTGTACAAGGCTTTATTGGCTGGAAGATGGTAGAAAGCGGCCTCAATGATACCGACCTGTATGTAAAACACACTTGGCTGGCTACCCACTTTCTGAGTGCGGTCACACTTATGTGCTATACATTATGGTTTGCGCTGGTGCTGCTGATACCACCACATCGCAGAGCAGGTAGTAGTGGCATGGTAAAGGCAAGCATAGCGCTCATAGCGCTGCTGTATGTTCAACTGGCTTATGGTGCCTTTATGGCAGGGCTGCATGCCGCAAAAAATGCACCTACTTGGCCTACCATCAATGGCGACTGGATACCAGCGGGCATGGGAGCTAATAACTGGGTGCACAACCCCATCAATGTACATTTTATACACAGGGGGCTGGCTTATCTGCTGCTGGCTGGTATCATACTATGGTTTGTGTATGCAGGCAAGCAGGCCAAACTAGCTAGCGATAGTTTATTGTCAAAGTCGCGCTGGTGGCCTATGGTACTGGTAACGGTACAGGTGATACTGGGCATAGCTACGGTGCTAACTGCGCCCTATATAGTTTTTGCAAAATTTGGAGTATTCGAAACCATTGCCGAACTGCATCAGTTGGTAGCATTGATACTGATGATGTCGGTAGTGGCTAATCTGTACATATCAGGCAGACGCACTGCCTGATATATACAAACGTATTTTATCTTCTGCCCTTGGCTCTGAACACACTTGCTAAGTCACGGCTCATTTGCTCCGCGCGGCGTTTTAGGTCTTGGAGTTCTTCGTTCATGTTACGGGTAATGTCGTTGATAGAAGCAGGACTTCCGTCTGTCATGTACAGCAGATCATCGGGCGACTTAGCTGCTGGTATTATAGCCCATGCTATGATATACGCTATAAACCCAATGCCCAATGTAAAAAACAATACAGCCATTATCAGCCTTATTATCACAGGGTCTATATCAAAGTAGTTAGCCATACCACTACACACACCACCTATTACTTTGTCGTACGGATTGCGCAGTAATTTAGGTTGTCTAGGACGTGTGTAGTTACTGCTACTGTAGCTCCCACCAGTATTGCCACCAGTAGTATTGTAGCTACTGCCTCTGCTACCAGTACTGCTTTCGTCGCCCGATAGGTCGCTGGCAGCACCTAGGGTGCTTATTACATTTTGCACATCGGTACGGTCTATAGCCTGCGCACCACTTTCCAGCTTCAGCGCAAACAACTCTGATATACGGTGCTCTATATCTTCTATTATTTCTTTGCCTTCCTCGCCAGTAAACTGACGTTTCAGCGACCTTATGTAATCACTGAGCAGTGTATAAGCGTCTTCTTCTATGGGTAGTATTCTACCAGCGATATTGATTTGGATGATGCGTTGCATGTGTGTGTTGTTTTAGATTTAGATTGATGTAGTTAAATGATTTACTGCATTACTGAGTTCGGTCCAGGTGGTGCGTAGTTGTGTGTAAAACTGCTTTCCCTCTTCGGTCAGTGTAAAGTACTTTCGGGGTGGACCCGACGCTGATTCTTCCCATCTGTAACTGAGCATACCTGCATTCTTTAGCCGTGTAAGCAGCGGATACAGTGTACCCTCTAACACTACCAGTTTTGCTTCTTTTAGTTGCTCTAGTATATCGCTGGGGTATGCCTCGTTTTGCCGCTGTATAATGCCCAGTATACACAACTCCAGCAATCCCTTGCGCATCTGCGATTCTGTGTTTTCTATAGCCATATTACCGTTGTTGAGTACAAAGGTAGGCAAAAGATAGTATTATGCAATGCATAGTACCTTGTTAAGGAATTTTTGTGAATATGGTTGTCAGTTAGTTTGTTAGAATAAAATTTTCAAATTTGCAATCCCTATTTCTAGAAAAGACAATGTTTGGGAATGGGGTTTTTATGTTCTTTGTTTTCCTATTTTGCATAGTAATAACCAGAACAACAAGATAAATCAGTGGCAATAATGTGGCCATGTGCTGGTTGTTGGCGAGAACGCCAATAACTTCGAAATATATTAAATTTACGAATGTTTACTAGAATTTTAACACATACACTCAAATCTCAACTTTTGTATGTTTATGCATTCCAAACCATTCGAAAATGAATTATCCAGCATCGCACCTGAACACGGTACTTTTCTCCCTTTACCATGCAGCTCATGGAGTTAAGAGGGCAAACGGTGTTAACTCACAATTCACCGTTGATTATACTACCGATTTGTTTGAGGAAATAAGGCGGCTAAAGCCAAATTACATCGAAGTAACTTACCAAAATACCCGTTGGAAATCAATGGCAAGAATAAACGTTGCTTGCAAGGATGAAATTAGGCAATTCCTTGCCGATGATGGTTTTATTAAAATGGAACGAGAGGAAGAAACACAATCAACAAACATTGCACCTATTTACAACTTTCATGCTCCTGTCAATCAAACTCAATTCAACACTGGCGATAGTTTGCAGGTAACACAGAAGAATGAAAGTAAACCGCATAAAAAATCACCGTTCAATTTCATAAATATTTCAGTATCAATTATTGCAGGTGTAGTTACTATTTGGGCGTTTTTGGATTTAAAGTGCAATAATCCCAAACCTGACCAACTGAAGACAAACCAAAAGGCTAAAACAAAAATCGATAAGGGCTGAAAACAAGACGCTTAATAGTGCCACAATATCACGTATCATTGACAGCTACTTCTCTCTGACGGTATGGCATTACATAGATACATAAAAACAAATATCATATGTCAATACATGAAATATGATATTTACGGATTAACCTCGCTGACTATCTTTATAAATCGGTTGTCTTTATCAAAAAGTAGTATCACATGGTATTTTCCGGCACTCCATTGCAGTTGTTGTAAGCCACCATCCAAATACGTTATTGCAGCAGGCTTTCCTGCTTTCTTTATCACGTCATCTTTTGTCCTACCTGACATGTCTCCCAACTTTTTAAAGGCTGATTTTAGGTCATAGGCTGCTGCATACTTCCATATCACGGGAATCAGTATAAGCAGTGCCGCTATTACATAGTAGTATTCTAATTTCATGACTTATTCCTTTTTTGTGCAAGTTACTTTCTTTTCAAATATACCACTACTGAGATAATAAAATTATCATCAATCGCTTTCTTTACAAATTCTTTACCTGTAACGGGAAGCTTATCAGCAAATAAATGAGCAATAACGTTTGTGTCGATTAGATATTTCTGTTCCATTCGTCGCGCATTTGTTGAATATGGATATCCATTTTCTCACCCTCTTCCTTAGTCAGGATACCAAAAAAATCAGATGGTTTTTTAGGGGGTAAAATGGCAGATGTTGTGCGTTCCAATTCCTCATCAATATAAAAAAGCACATGCACTTCCTTGCCTACGTAATCAGCAGGCAATGACACAGTCATATCAAAATCTTTTTTGTGCGGAGTTACTGTTGTCTGTATCATAAAATTTTAGCTTCAAATAACAGCGAGCGAGTATTGCTAAGTTATAATATTATGCTGTATTCAGGTACATTTAAAGCAGAAAATGCCCCCTGTTATTTAGAAAACTCAGCAATATCGAAAATATGTAAGCTTTTTCTTTGTCACTGATACTCTTTTACAATTACATATCACCCAACACCACGCTCTTTTCTTGTAGTATATTGTTAGCATCATCATGCAGGCGCACTATGTATTTGCCTTTTTTGTCTCTAAGCAGGTTCAGCTCCACTGCTGCTGTAGAGCCATTTTTGTCGCTTACTATATTGCCCACCTGTTTGTACTTAGTACCATCTGGCCTGTACACAGATACATACACATTGCGGTAGCCTTGGTTTACAGTCCAGTTTACGTTTACATACACTTTATCTTCTCCCTTGCGTAGCACTGGTCTGTTAGGCACAGCAGCTACAGTATGCTCCATGTAGTAGGTAGGTACTGGTTCTTTACGCACCTTAGCCAGATACTTTACAAACTCTTCCGACACTATAGGGTTGTCGTGATTGTAAGCAGAGCGTATAGAGTGATTGTTGGTAAACACCCATACAGCAGACTGTATGAGCCAGGGTGATAAATTATTGCTTTTGCCATACCGCAGCATATTTATGAGGTTAGTATCCTGCTGTTTGTAGTAGTTATACACCAGCCCTTTATAGGGGCAACTTGCGCCACTATTGCCACAGTAGGTTTGCAGCAGTACATTTTTTTGCTCCTCTGCATTCAGCACCAGCACTTCGTCTCCTTGCAGTATTAGTGGCTGACAGTTGACACTACTATCCTTGGGTCTGAACTCCAATCCTGATTCTATATTGATGGATAATGTATCGCGGCTTGTGCTTTTTATATCTAGCGACAATCCTTTATTACAATAGCCGCCAGTAGCTACAGGCATTATAGAAATAAGTTTGTCTTTTATCGCTTTCCTAAGGGTTATTCTTTTCATTTTGGCCTCAGCAGGCAGAGAGCAGATACACAGCGAACATGTAATTAATGTTTTCAGAAAACTCTTTATCATAACCAGCAAAGTTTTATGGCGTATATAAAGTTACAAATTATAGAACATTAAATTACCAACAATGTTCTTAGGTTTTTTATTCCTGATTGAGCTGTATGAGGTCTGGTGCAGTGATATAATTACTCCTGTATCTGAACCGCACATTAGTATTGGTCACTATCTTAAAACCCCTCATATTATCGGGTGCTGCCGGAAAAAAGAAGGCACGGATTTCTATGGTTTCGAATACCAGATTTTCGTTGCGGGTGCGTATACCTGCACCCAGTGCGCTATACAGCCTGGCTTGGTCTACAGGCACATTCTCGGGGGTTATCAGGCTCAGATTAGCCCAGGGAAAAGTAGCCACCTGAAATCCCAGTACCTTGAATGGAAAATAGAAAACCGTTTCCAGTTGTAAGCTAAGGCGGCGAGTGCCGTATGCCGAGTCTGATAGGAAACCCTGAAGGCCATAATAATTATTGATGTAGAGCGGTGCATAAGTCACCCTATTGTGCAGGTGCGTGTAGCTGAAATTGATGTACTGCCTTATCATCAGTGCATTCCAAAACTGCAACCTGCTGTAAGCTGTAGCCCCCACCAGCAGGCTGGCATCTTGTACCTTGCCCTGATGCAAAAAACCTCCTGAACGCATAAATACATTCACAAAGCCCCCACGACCTGTAGCCAGATAGCGCGATGCATTGATACCTGCATAGGGTCTTATTATCCCCAACTGTTCATGTACACCACCCGTCAACGATACATTGTACCCATATGGCAAATCCTCTGTGGTACCAAAACCATATATATACTGTGTCTTGTAATAGTCTTGCCTGAAAAAAGTAAACTGTGCCAATGCTGCCCTAGAGCTATTAAATACCGGACTGAACTGGTCGCCTATACGAGGTGGCACCTCCCTGAAATCGCGCTGATAATAGCGCACCGCCAGAAACCTACGGTCACGTATCGTATTGTTGGTAGCCGTTAGTTGTCTGATACCTATGTTATACCCCGCCCAGCCATCGAGCAAGGAATAACGATACTTGTTGAAAATACTGTCTGATAAATTGTAGAGATTGTAAGACCGGTTGTAACTAACATTTAATGCCCCTGCAAACCTCGAGTAGGGTGACACCAGCCTGCGTGTGAGTTGCAGATAATCGGTCGACTCCTCTGCTCGTGTATATGGGCTTACATATATCTCGCTATGCCCTACTGTGGCATCAATGTAAGTATGCCCTACATTGTTTTTGCGGTAAAATGCCCCACCTCCTTGTACTGGTGAGCGGTCGCGGTTGTAGAGCCCCGATAGCTCCAGCCGTTGCCCCATGCCACCCAAATTAGCATCGTATAGCTGAGCAGTAGCCATGCGCACTCCTTGTGCCCCAGCACCGCCTCCTATACTGAACAGGTCTTTGGTGTACACCCGCACATCTACAGAGTCGGGGTTGCCGGGTATGCTGTCTATGTATATCCGCACATCATTGATATACTCCAGCGAGCGTATAAACCGTTCATTATCTGCCACCATATAGGCATTCACCTGCATACCCTCTTTTATAAAGAGATTATTGCGTATCACAAACTTGCGTGTGGCAAGGTGTAGCCTCTTACCTATTCGAGCTCCTATACTTTCATCGCGCTCACAAGAGTCTGTTATTGACCTATCAAAGCTCAATGTCTGTATGTCTATATTTCGTATTATTTTACCCTGATAGGGTAGATAGGCATCTTCACTTTTTTTGTTGAGGTAGCTACCGTCGTCATGGGTTTTCATCATCGAAAACACTACTTGCTGCAATGCCTTGTTTACACGTGTGCTGCGGGTGATGTTAAGCTTATTTACCAGTGCAGTGTCGCTATCGGGCAAGCCCTGTGCCCTTGCCTCTGCACATTGCAGACACAGCACCACAACTATAAACCCAAACAGCAGTTTTGTTTTCAATCTGGCACAGTATTCAATGACAACAGCACAAAAATCATGCTATTGTACAAATATAGCCGTATGCGGCTTAGCATACTAACGGCAAATGCATTCCTTAAAGTATGAAAGCCACACCCTTACAATAGATGTGGCTTTGAAACTAATGTTTATAACAACTACTTTAACAGCTTACCATTTCTTTTTGAAGTCGCCCCTACTGAAGAATTTTTCTATGAGGCAATATAATACTATAAAGAAGTAACGGCTACCCATTTCCCTTATTTTCAGATTAGAGGTGCCATGTTTCCTATTCTGCCAAGAGTTAGGTACTACAGCAAAACTGTACCCTCGCACCATAGCCTTGAGTGGCAGCTCTACAGTGAGGTTGAAGTGTGGCGACATAAATGGCTTCAAACCCTCCATAGCTTGGCGGGAGTAAAGCTTGAAAGCATTCGTAGTATCGCGATAGCGCATCTTAAACACTATGCTTATTATGCGGTTCACAAACCGGTTGAGGTACAGTTTCTTTTTAGGATAGTCTATTACTTTGCCTCCTTTACCCCAGCGGTCGCCAAACACACAGTCTACTTTTTGGTCTATCATGGTGTTGTAAAACTTCACCAAATCATCAGGGTCGTCAGATAGGTCGGCCATTACAATAGCCACACAGTCGCCGCTAAAGTTTTCTAGCCCCCTACGTATAGCATACCCAAAGCCATTGTGTGGTGGTGGGTTGAAGATAGTACGCAGCTCGGGCATGGTTTTTTGCAACTCAGTGATCACATCTATCGTGTTATCCTTCGAGTTGTCGTTTATCACCAGCAGTTCGTGGTCTATTTTGTGCGCTCTCAGTGTACTGTTAAACGCATTCAGCGTATCCGGCAGATTCAGAGCTTCATTATATGCAGGTATTACTACGCTGAGCTTCATTTGTGGAGTGTTGTCTTTTTATTTCAAAATCACCTGAGTAATACCTTACTCAGGTGATAGTTTTGATGTCTTGTTGTCTAGAATAGCTGTAGCACTCTATACCCTACTCTTCATGTTCTCAAATATCTGCTGCATAGTTACCTCTAGCGAGTATTTATAGTCCCAACCTGGATAATGCGCTTTAAACTTGGTCAGGTCTGATATGTACCAGATGTGGTCACCAGATCTATTACCATCAGTGTAGCTATAGTTCATTTTGTTGCCGGTTATCTGTTCGCATACATCTATAGCTTCCAGCATAGAGCAGTTAGAAAATCTGCCACCACCAGCATTATACACCTGCCCACCCGGCTGTGGATTCTGATAAAAATGCCAGAACATATTTACGAGGTCCCAAGCGTGTATATTGTCGCGCACCTGCTTGCCTTTGTAACCAAATATGGTGTAATGATCTTTGGTGATAGCGCACTTCATAAGGTAAGACAGAAAACCATGCAACTGTGCACCAGAGTGCTGAGGACCAGTAAGGCAGCCCCCTCTAAACACTGCTGTGTTCATGTCAAAGTATTTGCCATACTCCTGCACCATTACATCGGCAGCCACCTTCGATGCACCAAATACAGAGTGCTTTGAGTTGTCTATACTCATGGTTTCATCTATACCGTTTTTGAAAAACGGATGCGACTCATCTATTTCCCAGCGTTTTTCCAACTCCACCAGTGGCAGGAAGTTAGGCGTATCGCCATATACCTTATTAGTAGAAGTGAATATAAACACTGCCTTAGGGCAATGCAGGCGGGTTAGCTCCAGAAAGTTGAGCGTACCATTGGCATTGATAGTAAAGTCGGTGATTGGCTCTTTGGCAGCCCAGTCGTGGCTGGGTTGTGCTGCTGTGTGTACTACTATTTTTATGTCGTTGCCATACTCTTTAAATATGGTTTCCAGACTGCTGTAATCTCTTATATCGTGATTGTAGGCTTTATAGTTACTGTATTTACCTTCCAGTACTTCTTTGTTCCAGCGGGTAGATGCCGATGGTCCAAAAAAATAGGCACGTTGATCGTTGTCTATTCCTATCACCAAGTCCATTTTGTCGGCAAGGAAACTTACGCTTTCGCTACCTATCAGCCCGTTAGAGCCACTTACTACTGCAATATTCATTTTGTTATGCGTTTAGTATTGGTTTTAATTGTTGTTCGTTTTCATGTATCCAGTTATACGTATCGGTTATTATATCCTTTACGTTTCTTTTGGGAGCCCAGCCTGTTAGAGCTGTTATTCGGCTGTTGTCTGTAATGTACAGCGGTATATCGCCCTTGCGGTTTTCCATCACTGCTGCTGCGCCTACTTTGTTTCCAGTCACTTCCTCACATATTGCTGTTAGCTCCTGTAGCGATACGCTCGACTCCAGTCCTCCACCAGCATTGAGTGTTTTACCATTCACCACATCAAAGTTGTGAATCTCATAGTTTACCAGATCAAACAAGTCATAGATGTGCATAGCATCGCGCACTTGTTTGCCAGTGCCGCCATAACCAAAATAGGCTACATCTCTGCCCCAGTAGTGGCGTGCCACCCATAGGGTTATCACACCTTGGTCTACCTTGCCCATCTGGTGGGGGCCAGCTATCACACCACAGCGGTTAATGACATACTGCACTCCGAAAAACTCTCTGAACTCCTCTAACAGCAATTCTGATGCCAGTTTTGTAGTACCATACACCGAGCGGGCTTTATCTAGCGGAAAATCTTCCGAAATCCCCCGGCTGCTCACCCCTGCTAGCGATTGTTCTTCGGCTATGTTGAACCTGGTTTCACCTTCGGTGTAAGCTATATTCTCCAGGTGCGCTATTGGGTACACCCTACTTGTAGACAAGAATATAAACTTGGCGCCACTACGAGCAGCGAGCTCCAGTGTATTGATGGTGCCACTCAGATTGGTGTTGATAACATAGCTTAGCTCCGCACCCATTCCAGCCATCACAGAGGGTTCGGCAGCAGCATCTATGATGTAGTCAAACTTACGGTTCATCTCCAGATCTTCTCTATTGCGTATGTCGCCATGCACAAACTCTATTCCCGCTGCTTTTAGCTTGGGTAGATTCAGTTCCGACCCTCTGCGTTTCAGGTTGTCCAGCGTCACTATATTGTAACTGGGATATTTAGCTTTGAGCATCAACGACAAATTGCTGCCCACAAAGCCGCAACCACCTGTGACGAGTATAGATATGTTATTCATTTAATGAGTGTTTGGGGTGCAAAATTAGATTATTGTATTTGGGTTTTAGCCTGCTCTATACAGTAAATATTTAATTTACATGATTCTTCTGTTAGTGCCTTTGCCCTAACAGGATCAGGATAGTCGAATTGGGCATTTTTAGTAGTGTTATAGAAATTAACAAATCCCTTTTCACCTTCCTCATAATTGAAAGTATAAGTGACTATTAGAAGTAAAATAATAACCACACTTCTACTTTTCAGTTTTACAGAATCTTGATACCTTATAAGAAAGAATATAAACACTATAGCCACAAGCATATGTGAATAAATTAAGTACCTACTAGAACAAGCACTTTCTATAGGTAAGTTTCCTCTAAAAATAGACATGACACCCAATGATGCAAAAATAAACAATGCAAGAAAAATGAAAATTACAGAAAATGGTGAAACACTATCCAACCTTTTCAAAGACTTATCCTGATTGAACGGAAGAAGATAAACGAACAAAAACAACAGAACTAAAGAAAAAACCACCCCTAGTTTGAACCCAAAATGGGAACCAACAGAATGCAAAAAATAAGGTATAAACTTTAAAGGATTCAAAGTAAAAAAGTCAGCAGATCCCTTACTAAAAGCTATGTAATATAAAGGGGTGATAAGTAAGAATACACTGGTAGAGATTATTTTTTTAGTGTTGTTGCCAGTTGCAAAAACAAACGCTGTTATCAACAACGACCCTATGCTCCCATTACCACTAGAGAAAACGCAAACCATTTGCAATATAACAGCAGGTATTAAGAACTTATTAGGAGATAAGCTATAGAAGTACATGCTGTATAAAAACAACATAAAAATGCCAAAGTTTTGCAAACCAGCCATTGCAAAATTTGCATTTTCATAGTTATTCAAGTCAAACATACATATACTAAGAGTTAGGGCAGCAACCTGCCATAAAGATGGCAAAATCTGCTTCATCAAATAAACTAGCAACCCAAAAACTGATATTATAATTAAAGAATTTATAAATATTATATGTCTGAAATTTATAGAGCCAAATAACCCTTTGTACAATACAAATACAAATCTTGACGAAAAGATTCTATGCTCATTGTGTTGAGAAAAAAGCAATCTAAATTTCTCATTAAGTGGTGCAATTTTATAACTATTCATAAATGCCAATACAGCATCATAATCGTCCCAGTGAGGCAAGTTAAGAGCGTATTTATGAACAAATGATAGGAATATTATAATTGGAATGCTTATGACAACATAAGGAAGTATCTCGTTTATTAAAGGTTCTTTTTTTGTGTTGGGTATATTCATTGCTTTATTTTTTTACACAGGCAATTGAGAAAAACAACCGCCCAGTTACATGTAGTACCTACAGCATTAATTAAAATAATGTGTTGCATTCTTTCAATTCTTATACTATAAGAATTCAGCCTGCAAAAATACTTCAAATATGTTAACCAGAATTAGCGGCTTCAAATATCATTACTTACGCTATGTTTTATTCTACATTTCATAGGACCAATGATTTGTACGCTATTTCCCAATAACATTAATGCGCCCGAAGGATTAACAGTTTTTTGTCGTCAAATATCCCTAAGCTGTAAAACTCTTCCAAAATATGACACTGAAAAAATGGCTATTATCATGTATTGCCGCCTTTTGTGTACTGCAATCGCATGCCCAGTACAACCAATTGTGGATACCAGACACACTATCTGGCACTACGTTCGATCTCGTTATCAGAGATACTTTCAGACAAGTAGCACCCGGCAATCAAACCATTACTGGCGGCATAAATGGCAACTTCTGGGGCCCCACCATGATATGGAATAAAAATGATGTAGTGCACATCAACGTAAACAACCAACTCACCGATACTACCACCATACATTGGCATGGCATGCACCTGCCCGCAATTATGGATGGTGGTCCTCACCAGCCTATCACCCCATTTACCACATGGGCTCCTTACTGGAAGGTCAATAACAATGCAGGCTTGTACTGGTATCACCCGCACCTGCACATGATGGCAGAAGAGCAAATGACTATGGGTATAGGCGGTATGATTATAATACGTGACTCGATAGAAAGTGCACTCAATTTACCCCGCACCTATGGTGTAGACGATATTCCACTAGCACTCAGCGATCGCAAGTTCGATGCGCTCAATCAGTTTACTGTAGCCCCATATGGCGATAGTATGATGACCAATGGAGTGCTGCGCGCTGAATACACAATACCTGCACAGGTGGTACGTCTGCGCCTGCTCGATGCCGCTAATGAACGCTCTTACAACATAGGCTTCAGCGACAACCGTACATTTTATGTTATCACTACCGATGGTGGCCTTATAAATGCGCCAGTACCTGTAACCAGATTTTTATTGTCTGCAGGTGAGCGAGTAGAGATATTGGTTAATTGCACAGGGCAAGTAGGCACTACGGTAGACCTCAGAGCCTTCAACTCTGAAATAACGCCACAAATACCAGGTGGCGAATCTTTTCCTACTGGGCCTTTTGCTAATGCACTGGGCCATATCAATTTCAATATCCTTCACCTTAGCATAGGCGCAGCCACTACAGGTGCCATCACTACTATTCCCGCGTCTCTTACCACCAATACTTTTTATAATGAGTCTTCTGCTTTGCTTACCCGTACAGTTACTTTATCAGACAGTAATATTGTTGCTGGTGGGCCTACTTTTTTCTTGAACCATAGATTGTTTGAGATGGACCACATAGACTATCACATACCTCTTGACAACACAGAGATTTGGGAGTTAAAGAGCACCTCAAATTTTGGTCATCCTTTTCATATACACGATGTGCAGTTCTATTTACTTACCATAAATGGTGCTACCCCTCCCGCAGCCCAGCAAGGTTGGAAAGATGTAGTTCTCGTCCCTGCCAACCAAACTGTAAGATTCATTACCAGGTTTACAGAATATTCCGACTCTTTGAAACCCTATATGTTTCACTGCCATATAGCACTGCACGAAGATGCAGGTATGATGGGACAGTTTGTAGTAGGCAATAGCCCAGCTGGCATCATGAACAAAACACAAAATGCCCGAATGAAACTGTACCCTAATCCTACCAAGGGTTTGCTACACTTTGCTATGACCGACAATATCGTTATCAAACATGCCACCGTCATCAATATGCGAGGACAAATAGTACGAGAATTCGAATTGAATTCGCAGGAGTCTGTCCTTAACGTTGCCGATCTAAGCACTGGTTTGTATTTCCTCAGGCTCACAGATACTGAGGGTGGTAGTTATGTAAAGTCTTATTTGATGGAATAATCTTAAAACTCACCAATCATGAAATTGATAAACATGCTCAGTCTCACCACACTGTTATTGCTGCAGGGCATCAGTGGTTGGTGTGGCTACAAACCCGGCGATACCGTAGCCGACTTCTCTCTACTGAATGTAGACGGCAACATGGTATCTATGCAAAGCTATAAGGAGGCTAAGGGTTTTATTGTAGTATTTACCTGCAATCATTGCCCTTTTGCCAAGCTCTATCAGCAAAGGCTCAATGATATGAATACTACTTACAAAGCACTGGGGTATCCGGTGCTAGCTATCAGCTCAAACGATGCCGAAGCAGTACCAGAAGACAACATGAGCGAAATGAAAAAGAGAGCCAAAGAGAAACACTACAATTTCCCTTATCTCTATGACCAATCACAGTCAGTGGCTCGTGCTTTTGGCGCAGTCAAAACCCCACAGGCATTTGTAATACAGAAGGTAAACAACAAATGGGTACTCAGGTATTACGGTGCAATAGATGACAATGGCGCAGAACCTGAAAAAATCAAAAACAAGTTTGTAACAGATGCCGTCGATGCTTTGCTGGCCAATAAGTCTATTGCCGTTACCAACACAAAATCTGTAGGTTGCGCCATAAAGTGGAAAGAATAATCACAGACTATTTAGATTGCAACAATTAAAAAGTGGGCTGTATCTCTTTTATCAGATACAGCCCACGTTCATTTATACTTCTTCTTGCGTTTTACGCTTCCACTCCCATTTCTTTAAGCACTGGTGTCACAAAGTCTGTCAACTCTTTGATATATGCCGGCGAAAAATCAAACCTAATACCTGCCACTTCATACAGCTCACCTAGTGTGCGGGTATAACCCAGGCTCAGTGCATTCATATAGTTTGTCAGTGCCTGCTCTTTGTTGGTTCTGTATTGGCGCCACATGGCTACTGCTCCCAGCTGTGCTATACCATACTCTATGTAGTAAAACGGCACTTCAAACAAGTGCAGTTGTTTCTGCCACAGATTTTTGCGATATTCTTCATGTCCACTCCAGTCTGTAACCCCAGTCGAGAATTCACCTAATATCTCCAGCCAAGCCGCTTCGCGCTCAGCAACTGTATGACCCGGATGTGTATACAACCAATGCTGATATTTATCTATGGTAGCTATCCATGGCAGCACAGTTATGATACGTTCCATTTCTTCTAGCTGTGCTCTGTGCAGTTCTGTCTGGTCAGGGAAAAACACATCCCAATGTTCCATAGAGAAGAGTTCCATACTCATACTTGCCAGCTCTGCTATCTCCATTGGGTACTCCTTAAGCGCCGTCAGCGGCAGCGGGTGCGATAGGAACGAGTGCGCTGCATGACCGCCTTCGTGCATCATCGTTATCACATCGCCCATAGTGCCAGCTGCATTCATAAATATAAATGGCACACCAGTCTCTGCCAGCGGACAGTTATACCCACCCGGAGCCTTGCCTATACGGCTTTCCAGATCCAGCCGGTTCATCTGCTGCATGGTCTCTATACAACTGCTAAAAAACGGCGACAATCTACTGAATACTTCCACTGTTTTTGCAGCCAGTTCGGCACCCGTACCAAAGGGGCGCAGCGGCTCTGTTCCTGCTGGTTCAGCATCGCCATCCCATGGGCGCATTTTGTCTACACCCAATCTACGCTGGCGATGTTTGGTCAGCATGGCCTGCAATGGTAGTATATGTTCTTTTACCGCATCATGAAACGCAAAACAGTCTGCCACACTGTAGTCAAATCTGCCCAGCTCTCTAAACTTATAATCTCTGTAGTTTTCAAAGCCTGCATTTACTGCTATTCGCTGCCTTATAGCCAGCAACTTATCAAACAGTTCATTCAGCTTGTCTTTATCAGTCAGTCGTCTGCTGCTTATAGCACCAAATACGTTTTCACGTAGCGCCCTGTCAGGGCTTTGTAGCAGTTTGGCAGCCTGCTGCAGTGTATACACTTTATCATCTACAGTCACCGTCATAGCACCAGATATAGCACCATATTGCTGTGCCAGCACACTCATTTCAGCTTGCAGCGGCACATTGGCGTCTCTATACAGCGATGCAGCGTTTTCTACACTTCGCAGATACGGAAAGTACAAGCTCTTATCCAGCTCTGTAACAAAAGGACTAGCAAGCAGTTTTTTGTTCAGCTCAAAAGCATATGGTTTTATATGAGGTTCTATCTCTGTACAGAAATAGGTAAATGATTCTTCCAGTTCTTTGTTGGTAGTATCGCAGGTCATGCGTATCTGCCTCCAGCATACGTCCTCACTTAGCACAGCTTCCAGCTCACTTACGTCTTGCAGCCATTTATTCAGTTGCGCACTGTCATTTATTTCTCTGTTCTTCAGCTCTTCGTAGTAGGGCTTTATCGATTCCCAATTAGTGATCGCAAAATCAGCCGGCAGCAATGTTCTTTCTTTTACATGTAGTGGTTCAAATTTTCGGCTCATTATCAGTTATTTTTCTACTGCAAAGTAAGTGTACTCTGCATATATCAGCTCTATTTCTTACGCATTTAACACTATTATATTTATCTCATTTGTTGAATAACGACCCATTTTCAGCCAATATAAACATTAAACAATAATACATGTAGCTAATTAATGAGTATATATGCCAATTTTTAAGAAAACATTTAACTAAAAGTGATTTTAGCAAAGCACTGCCCTCAAAAAAGTATTCATTATTGTTATATCTATAAAAGTGATTGGATGGGTTGATAATTCCATTTTTTTTCTACACCTCAGCTTTGTATATTTGCACCAAGTTGTGAATTTAATGGGTTAGTAAGTAAGAGCTGCTGGATTCCTCCGGCGGCTCTGTTTTTTTATAGTCAGTTACTTTTCCTCTTATACACCCTAACTCCCAACCTCTTAGTACCTCTTTCAAACCACCCTCCAAATGATGCATTGTAGCAATACTCAAACTACCTATAAAGCAGCACCTTGTAAGCTTATTATTTCAGAATAAATTCTTCCAAATTATCTGGAGAAACAACCAATGTTTGCGCTCCAGGGTAGTTGTCTGTAAAGGTCTGCGGAAAACGAACCTTTTCATTTTTACCCCACTTAAATTCAAATGCCTTTAGTTGCCCAGCTTCATGTTCTTCTATCAGGTCTATTTCTTGTTGCTGTGTAGTACGCCAAAAATATTGTTTGGCATCTATGTTGTTATAATTCAAAAATTTCATCCTTTCCGAAATGATGTAATTCTCCCAAAGGGCACCCACATCAGTTCTAGAGGTCACAGGGTTGAAGTTATTTATTATTGCATTTCGTATGCCACAGTCATAAAAATATACCTTCTTGCCTTTTTTTATTTCATTCCTTACATTCCTATTTAGTGCTGGCAAACGGAAGACTACAAAGGTTTTTTCTAGCAGATCTATATACTTGTCTACAGTTTTCCCATCACTCCCTATTGTCTGTGCTATTTCCTGATAACTTATTTCACTACCCACCTGCAATGCCAGTGCTTTCAGCAGTTTTTCAAGGATCAAAGGTTTTTTAATCTGCTCTAACATTAGCAGGTCTTTGTACAGATAACTACCTGCCAGCGACTTCAGCAATACCTTCTCATCTGCTCCCTTAGTTACGATTTCAGGGTAATACCCATAAATCAACCTATGCTCTAAAAACCTTCGTTCCTGTATATACCCATGATAGGCTACCATTTCGGCAAAACAAAATGGATAGAGCATAAATTCAAATTTTCTTCCAGTAAGAGGCTCATTAACTTTACTCGATAATTCGAAAGCTGAAGAGCCTGTAGCTATAACCTGTATATCTTTTAGCTGGTCGGTAAACAATTTAAGTGTCAGCCCAATATTGGGTATTCTTTGAGCTTCATCTATAAAGACAATTTTATACCCGCCCACTATTGTTTTCAATCTCGTAGCACTTGTATTCGTCAGTTGTTCTCTAATATCCGCATCATCTCCATTCAGGTATAGATGCTCTTTATCTTTAAGCATATCCTCTATCAAAGTCGATTTTCCACACTGTCTTGGCCCAAACAATATAATGGCTTTACCTTGAAAAAGCCTCCGTTGAATATCTGTGAGCAAAGTCCTTTTTATCATTTTACCGGATTAGAATCCCTAAATTACATAATATTCTCGGATTTCATTCCTGCAATATTATAATATTCTCGGAATACCACCTTAAAAAGACCAATTAAAATAGCTATGAACAAAACTATTCCATGATATTCTCGGATTTGAATCCCGTAAATACATAATATCCTCGGATTACAATCCTACTATATCATAATATTCTCGGAATGCAATCCGTTTTACAACTACTAAAACCTACAAAAAAATATACTATCACTAACAGTACACCCCCAAAAAAAACGATTCACGATCATCGGCTAAAGCAGTAAAATAAAAATACTCATCTGATGCTGTTTCATCCACTTCCACTGTAAGGTAGAATTAACTCCTAGAAATTACCCACCCCCATAAAACAACAACAGCCCGCTCATTGCTGGCGGGCTGTTGTGTGTCGGTTTACATGTTTGCTATTACTTACAGCATCATGTCTTTATCGTCGCCACTGTTTTGTGGTGGATTGCTGTTATTGTCATTGCGGGGTTCGCGCTGAGGGCGGTCGCCACGAGGACGGTCATTACCGCCACCATTGCGACGGTCACCACCACCTTCTCTGCGTGGACGGTCATCGCCACCTTCCCTACGCTCACGCGGTGCTGGCTCTACATAACCTTCTGGTTTTGGCATCAGCACTTTACGGCTCAGGCGCAGTTTACCCGTTTTAGGGTCTGTACCTGTCAGTTGTATTTTCACTTTATCACCTTCTTTCAGCACACCATCTAGTGTGTCTAGGCGCTTCCAGCTTACTTCGCTTATGTGCAGCAATCCTTGTTTGCCTGGCATAAACTCTACAAATGCACCAAAAGGCATTATGCTTTTCACCACACCTTCGTAGGTAGCACCTATTTCTGGTATAGCCACTATGCTGCGTATCCATGCAGTAGCCTTATCAATACTTTCTTTGTTGGCAGAAAATATCTTGATGATACCTTCCTGACCCACTTCTTCTATATTGATTTTAGCTCCTGTTTCGCGCTGTATTTCTTGTATTATTTTACCACCTGGGCCTATCACCGCACCTATAAACTCACGGTCTATATTCATCTGTATGATGCGTGGTGCCTGTGGTTTCAGGTCGGCACGTGGGTCAGGTATAGTGTCATACATAGCATCTAGTATGTGCAGTCTACCTTTTCTTGCCTGCTCCAGTGCCTGCATCATTATCTCCATGCTCAGACCATCTACTTTTATGTCCATCTGTATACCGCATATACCATCACGGGTACCGGTTACTTTGAAGTCCATATCACCCAGATGATCTTCATCGCCTAGTATATCTGTAAGCACAGCAAACTTGCCATTCTCGCCCGATATCAGACCCATAGCCACACCACTTACGTGCTTAGGAAATGGCACACCAGCATCCATCAGTGCCAGCGAACCAGCACATACAGTAGCCATAGATGAAGAACCATTTGACTCTAGTATATCAGATACCACACGCACCGTGTAAGGATACTCAGCTGGCAACATTTGCTTCAGCGAACGCATAGCCAAGTTACCATGACCCACCTCACGGCGGCTCTGTCCGCGCATCATTTTCACCTCACCCGTAGAGAACGGAGGGAAGTTGTAATGCAGCATAAATTTCATGTATTCAGATGTCTGTGCAGTTTCCTGTAGCAGCTCATCATCAGTAGTACCCAGCGTTACAGTAGTCAACGACTGTGTTTCGCCACGGGTAAACAGCGCAGAACCATGCGGAGAAGGCAATACATCTGTTTCTATAGTCAGTGGACGCACCTGCTCCAAGCTGCGACCATCAAGGCGCACACGCTCATTGAGCATCATCTCCCTGATTACTTTTTTCTCTAGGTCGTGGAAGTAAGTACCTATAAGGGCAGCATCTGCGTCTGGCAATTCACCTTCTGCAAACTGCGCTTTGAAGTCTTCCTTTATTTTCTTGAAGGCATCACTACGGTCGTGTTTAGGCAACGCGCCCTTAGCTACTTCATATACACGTGCAGTACCGAATTCAGCAATTTTTGCTTCAAACTCCGGATTAGTATATGGCTTAGTATAGTCACGTTTGCCAGATATGCCCGCTTTGTCACGTAGCTCCAGTTGCAGTTTCACCTGAGCGCGTATTGCTTCGTGGCCTACTTCTATTGCTTTTATCAGTCCTGCCTCTTCGCACTCTTTTCCTTCGCCCTCTACCATCATTATATTCTTGTCGGTAGCGGCTATTATTACGTTCAGGTCAGCATCTACTAAGGCAGAGCGTAGTGGATTTACCACATACTCGCCATTGATGCGTGCCACACGCACTTCAGAAATCACTTCCTGAATCGGTATATCGCTCACAGCCAGTGCTGCCGACGCCGCTAGGCAAGCCAGAGAATCGGGCATTACCTCAGGGTCAGATGATATAAGAGATACCAACACCTGTACATCGCACATATAATCATCTGGGAAAAGAGGACGCAATGCACGGTCTATAAGGCGAGATATAAGTATTTCAGAGTCGTTTAGTCTTGCTTCGCGTTTGAAGAAAGAACCAGGTATACGTCCAGCAGCTGCGAACTTTTCCTGATAGTCTACTGATAATGGAAAAAATGATTGTCCTGGTTTTGGGTCTTTATTGGCTACCACTGTAGCCAGTATCATACAGTCGCCCTGGCGCACTACTACCGAGCCATCGGCCTGCCGGGCCATTCTGCCCGTTTCTATCGAAATTTCATGCCCGTTAGCTGATACCAGCGATACGGATATGGGATTTGGTGTCATACATCAAGTATTAATATTGTTAAAATAATATTTCAAAACTAATACCCCTGCTACATGCCTGCAAAATTTGCAAGCGTAACACGGGCAAAATAAAGAATAGTCATAAAAAAACTATTCCCAACTTGTTGTAGTTGGGAATAGCTTTGAGGCTTTTGCTTATTTGCGTAAGCCAAGTTTTTCTATCAACGCACGATAAGAAGCTAGGTTCTTATGGCTCAGGTACTGCAACAAACGCTTACGACGTCCTACCATTTGCATCAATCCGCGATTGCTGGAGAAGTCTTTTTTGTTTTGTTTCAGGTGAGCAGAGATATGCTGTATACGCTCTGTGAGCATAGCTATCTGTGCTTCGATGGAACCTGTGTTCGCTTCGCTTCCACCATGGGTTTTAAAGATATTCGCTTTCTTTTCAGCTGTAAAATGAGACATTTGCATCAAATTTTTTAAATAAACTACACTTTTTTGAGGCGGCAAAGATAGTGAAATATTGTGAAAAAAGTAAAATTGCCGCCGCAATCAAAAGTTTTTATTAATAATAAATTACCCTACCTCGTTATTATCACCATTTCTGATAGGCTACCACAGCTCAAAAACTGCTGATAATAACAAGGTAGCGCTGCAACAAATATACCTATTTCCTTAGTGCATACCGCAATCCTATATATAGCTCTCTACCTCGGGTAGGGCCCCATACCGACGATATATCAAAGTACTGCCCAAACGGATTGCTGGCACTTATTATGGGGTTGGGCTGGCGGTAGTTAGCTATGTTTTCGCACCCGGCATATATATCCAGCGTTTTCAGCTTGTAGGTCACTTGCATATTCACTGTGGCGTATGGCACAGAGTGTAGTGGTCTTTGGTATTCTGTTGGGTTGTTGCGGGTATCGGGCAGTCGCATCCTGTCAAACCAATGCACATTTACATCTGCCTGCCAGTGTTTGTTGGTAGTCGTGTAAGACATTGCTGCCATCACCCTGTTTCTAGCGTTGAAGGGTATTGCCACCCTTTCATTATTCACCTCTCTATACACATCCAGATAGTTGTAGGCTGCCTTCAGTTCCACTTGTTTGGCTACAGTCAGTGCTGCCTCTATCTGTGCTGCTACCGACCTCGACTTACCCTCAAAATTGCGTATTATAGCCTGTGTGGGGTCTGTATCATAATCGGGGAAAAACTGATTGGTAAATCGGGTATTGTAGCAATCGGCAGTAATAGACCCAGCCGAGCTACCCACATTAAACCGATACACATGACTCACACCCCAGTTCCAAGATGCCTCGGGCTTAAGCGGCTCTGCAAATATTATGTTACGCGAGCTTGCCAGTAAGTTAACTTGCTCGCTATACAGGTTTACCTGCCTCCACCCACTACCTGCCGATGCACGCAGTGTATGTTTGTCATTGATCACATACTTCACCATGGTGCGGGGTGTAGTGTAGGCGCCCCATTGCTGGTGTTTATCGGCTCTTATACCAGTTATCAATGTCACCTTATCATCCGCAAAGTGAAATGTATTTTCTGCAAACACTCCCGGCACGCTTAGTGCCGTGCGATAATCGCCTGCATAGGTCCGCCCCAGTATATTGCCTGTGAAGGCTATGGTTTCATTCAGCTCTTGGTAACGATAGCTAACCCCATATTTAATCAGGTGCTCCTTATGCCATTTCCATTCATGCTGTATGTTCAGGTAGGCATTCTCCTGCTGTGCCTTGTAGCTGGTAGTACCAAACCACGACTGCTGCTGGTGCATAAAGCCCGATGCCGAAATATTGACAGCATGATTGTCAGTAAATCTATAACCAACTTTCACATATAGCTCTGGCTGCGTGTAGTGTACACACTGCCCATATACAGTGGCATTACCTTCATTTTCATTGGCAGCATATCCAGTTTGTCCACCCACTCGTTTTTCATTCACTATCCGCACACCTATCTGCGCATGTGCACCTATGTTACTTTCATTACCGTACTTCCACTTATTGTATGCCATGTACCTTGTCAGCAGCGGCAAGTCCAGAAATCCATCATTGTTACCATCTATTTTACCCGATGGTTGCACTGTATGCAGTGCCAGCATAGTATGCCATTTTTTATTTTTACCTACCGCAGCAGACACATTTGCATTGAAATGATTTTCTCCAAAACTGTTTACATAGCCATTCAGCAGCAGCTTATCCATCTTATCTGGGTTGCGGGTTTCCATATTTATCTGTCCGCTCATACCCTCATATCCTTGCAGCACCGATGTAGTACCCTTCGATACATATATATTTTCTATCACCGTACCCGGATACGTGCTCACCCCATAAGTGTAACTTAGCCCTTGCACCAGTGGCATACCATCTGTCAGCACCTGGTTATACACACCCGATAGACCAAGTATACGCAGCTCCTGAGCATTGGTCACTACATTGGTAGTTTGTGGCTGCACCGATGCCTGTGTACCAAAGCAACCAGCTAGGTCGCAGCAGGCTGCTTTGCTGAGTTCATGTGCATTTATCACCTGTGTTTGGGTAGTACTGAGGGTAGATATGTATGCACCGCTTTTATCGGTTATCGTTACAGTGTTCAGTTCGCGCACATCTTTTTGCAGCACTATGCTCAGGTAGGTTTTATCACCAGCACTTATAGTGTCGGTCACAGCACCCACGCCCGAAGCTATGATGCGTCTATCGGTTATACCCGTAGCTGGCAGCTCAAACACCCCATTCTCATTGGCATACACAGCCACTGTAGTGCCCACCCACCGCACCATACCGGCTGGCAATATTTCTTTTTCAGCATTGTTCTGCACAAACAGTTTACCCTTCACAACCTGCCCAGTAGCGGCATAGCTCACCAGCCACAGACAAATTATTAGTACCGCCCTCATGATTTTTCGTTTTTAGCGGGTTTCTCTTTTTTCACCCTGTAGGGCATTTCGTTTTTGTTATCGCAGCCCGGTGTAGTTTCTATCACTTGCTCTATCTGTTCTTTGCTGGTAGCCGCAGTGTGATAGGTTACTGTAAACGCCGACACCTCATTTTTCCTGTCGGTAAACTGCACCTCATCAATACCCTCAGCATTCAGCAGACGTTTTTTTATGGTGGGCATATCGTTGTTGCAGTGCAGGTTTTTTACTTTTATTACTATTGTCAGCACGCTATCAGTTTGTGCCAATACGGTTTGGTTGGTACCCATAAGGGTTATCATTGCCAATAGGCAAACTATTATAAATCTCATTTCAGGAAAGTTTAGTTTGTTTAGAAAAATCAATCAGATCAACTGCTAAAGCCTCTTAGCAGATTGCAGATGTGTCAAGTGTTAAATAGAACACTTGCAGATTAGCACACGTACATAGCATCAGTGCCACTTACGCATACTACTACATCATCAGAAAAAGGGAAAAAATAGCCTCTAAGCTAATTGTGGAGGCTGCCATACACCATACACAGGCGCATCTACAGCAGGCACTGGCGTGCAGTTCCACACAGGGGGCATAAATGTAAATACAGGTGGCGGCTGAGGAGCAAACACCTGAGGCAACACTATGCAGCAAGCACAACACGCACATACCTGAAACGGATTGCAATTACTATTACATTCTCTTTCGGGCCCACCATCATCATGAGTTTCAGCACTTACTGTTGTGGCAAATGCATCGTTCTCACAGCAGCTATGCCCTTCCGATGCCGCCATACATACCGGTTGCACCGATAGCGTCATCACTAAAATAGCCAATATGATACTGAGTAACCTCACAAAGCAAATATAGCATTTATTATTTTTAACGGTATCCCCACCTCAATAAAACAAACTCCCATTCCCAAAAACATTCCAGTAAGGTCGAGCAGTTTTTATCTTTTGCCCGGGTAGGTACAGGTATTGGTTACCGGCTGTGTCCAGCATAGGTAGGTGGCAGTTTTTGCGGCTGCGCCATTTGCGTGGCAGAAAAGCCATATCGTGTATACCCCTATTCTGTACTACGTTCCTTACCTGCTCTGCATCTACGCCTATGTTTGCCTGAATCGTTTGCCCTTGGGGTATAGCCACTTTCATTTGCCCACTCAGTAGCCCGTGCGAGTATTGGGTATACACACCACCTATAGTATCCATATAGCCCACATACGGATAGCTGGTATTGGTCGTCACCTTATTACCCATTTGTCCCGTCCATAATGTGCAGTTAATAGCCCATTCATACAGGTTTTGGTGCCGATAACTCACCAAAAATGCACCAGTCCTAAAACGGTCCAGTGTAGGTCTCGCAAAAATATCATTCTCCGTCACTATGCTCACATCCCCAAACTGAAACGCCACTATTCCCGTTTGCTGACTGGTTTTTATCCTGTTCAGGTACAGGTTATAGGCATAGCCCACACTGTTGGTATATTGGGTTTGGTTGGCCACCACACCCACAAAAGGGTTTTCTGATAGTCGCCGCTGCCCATAGCCTACCACTATGCCACCGGTAGTCACTATTTCATTATACCGTATAGCTGGTCCTGTATTCCTATAACTACGATATATCCGCACAGCCGCATTCAGTTGCACATGCTGGTGTGTATAGTATGCCTGCGCCACTACACCTATCCGCTGATACCTGTTGCCCAGTGCTGCCACTACCCCTATGGTTACACCTTGGTTGTGTGTCTGCCACTGTTGCGCGCTGACAGTAGCCGCGCACAGCCACAGCACACCCACCAATACATATTTATTAATAGCACCCACCAGGCAAAGGAACGTTGAAATATCAAAGTTTGCCATACAGCACCCCCATTTTTCTTTCACCTTCAGTTATTAACCGTTCCTAACCTTATTCCCTTATAGATAAATACCATTGCTTTTTAACACACCTCCGTCTTTCTATTCCAGAATAAACCCGCAACTTTACTCTGAGCGATTAATGCCTAATAATGTCGGGATATAGATTTAAAAACTTTCAAGCAGACCCTGAATCCAGGTTCGATAGCTTGTTCAAAATTTTCAAGCAGCTCATCACTCATACCAGTGGCGATTTTGACGAAGCCATAGACTGGCTCAGAGAGCTAGATAAAGAATACGAACTCACCACGAAGGAGTACACCATCGATGACTTTATAGAGGACCTTAAAAAAAGAGGTTACATCAAAGACAAAACAGATGGCAGTGGCGGAACGGTGATTACTGCCAAAACAGAACAAGCCATCCGAAACAATGCCCTAGAGCATATTTTCGGTAAGCTAAAAAAAGGTGCATCGGGCAATCACAAAACAAAATTCACAGGCAAAAACACCGAAGAACCTAGCACAGACCTTCGCCCGTTCGAGTTTGGCGACTCGCCCCAAACCATTGCCATGATAGACTCTATCAGGCAGGCACAAATCAATAATGGGCTCGATGATTTTATCCTCACCGAAAACGACCTGCTGGTAACCGAGCAAGAGTTCAAGACCCAAACGGCCACCGTACTCATGATAGACATCAGCCATAGCATGATACTCTATGGCGAAGACCGCATAACCCCCGCCAAGATGGTAGCCATGGCTATGGCAGAAATGATCAACAGAAACTACGCCAAGGATAGCCTCGACATCATAGTTTTTGGCAATGATGCATGGCCCATTCAGCTCAAAGACCTTCCTTATTTACAGGTAGGTCCTTATCATACCAATACCGTTGCTGGGCTAGAACTAGCTATGTCTATCTTGCGCAAAAAGAAGGCTACCAACAAACAGATTTTTATGATCACAGATGGCAAGCCATCTTGCATCAAAGAAAACGGCCATTACTACATGAACAGCAATGGGCTAGATAGGCGCATTGTCAGCAAGTGCCTCACGCTGGCAGCCGCCTGTAAGCGCAGCAAAATAGGTATCACCACTTTTATGGTGGCAAACGACAGATACCTTCAAAATTTCATTGACGAATTCACCGAAGCCAATCAAGGCAAAGCATACTTCACTGGCCTCAAAGGGCTGGGCGAAATGATATTCAGAGACTACACTAACAATAAAAGAAAGAAATTATAATCATGGCAATACCAAATATCAGTACACTTGGCGAACTGAAAAAATCTAACTACCGCTTCATAACCATCAAAGACGAACTACGCGAAAACCTGATAAAAAAACTACAGGCAGAACAACCTGTTTTCGAAGGAATTTACGGCTACGAAGACACCGTAATACCCGAGATAGAACGCGCTATACTCAGCCGCCACAATATCTTGTTTTTGGGGCTCAGGGGACAAGCCAAAACTAAAATGGCTCGCCAGCTTGTCAATCTGCTCGATGAATACATACCCGTCATAGCGGGCAGCCCACTCAATGACGACCCCTTACAACCGGTATCTAAGTTTGCCAAAAACCTCATAGCCACTCATGGCGATGCAACACCCATAAACTGGATACACAGAGACGAGCGTTTCGCCGAAAAACTAGCCACACCCGATGTGAGTGTTGCTGATCTCATAGGCGACCTCGACCCCATCAAGGCTGCCAATCTCAAACTCTCTTTCTCTGACGAAGAAGTGATACATTACGGGCTTATCCCGCGCAGCAACCGTTTCATTTTTGTCATCAACGAGCTACCCGATCTGCAAGCACGTTTACAGGTAGCCCTGTTCAATATCTTGCAGGAAGGCGATGTACAGATACGTGGCTTCAACCTCCGCATACCACTCGATATTCAGTTTGTATTCACCGCCAATCCCGAAGATTACACCAACCGTGGCAATATCGTCACTCCCCTCAAAGACAGGATAGGCGCGCAGATATTGACCCACTACCCCAAGTCCGTAGAGTTCTCAAAACAAATCACACAAAGCCAGGCAAGGCTCAACGACCAGCAGCAACAAATAGTAGTGCCCGAAATACTAAAGACACTGGTAGAGCAGATAGCAGTAGAAGCCCGCAAAAGCGAATATGTTGATGCTAAGAGCGGCGTTAGTGCCCGCCTCACCATCAGTGCCTACGAAAGCCTGATAAGTGCTGCCGAGTTGCGCTTCCTCAAAAACAAACAACCCTATTCTTTTGCACGTATTGTAGACCTCTACGCAGCCATACCAGCCATCAATGGCAAGATAGAACTGGTGTACGAGGGCGAGCAGGAAGGCCCGGCAATAGTGGCGCACAACCTCATCAGTATGGCCATCCGCAATACCTTTCTAGAGTTCTTCCCCGACCCAGCAAAACTCAAAAAGAAAAAAGAAAACTCAGAGTACGTATCCATCATCAATTGGTTTGCCCAAAGCAATATCTTGGACATCATGGACAACGAAAACAACAAAGAATACACCGATTCCCTCTCCGCAGTAGAGGGCCTCGAAGACCTCATACACAAGTACCAGCCCAATGCCGATGGCGTTAGCAAGTATGTACTCATGGAGTTCGCCTTACATGGTCTTGCTGAGCATTCGCTACTCAGCAAAAACAAACTTTCCAGCGGCATCAGCTTCAAAGACCTATTCAATTCTCTACTCAGCAATAGTTAACACCACATATTTTATCCTACATAAAGGGCGGTTATCTTACTCAGATATCCGCCCTTTCCGTGTACGCCTTATCCACCACAACACACATAATCTCCACCGTTGTTAAAGAACACACACTCACCTTTATCAATTGCAGGCAAATAATATATTTACTGTTGCCAAACTAATTTTTGTTTTCTCATGCCTTACAGATTATAAAAGCTGGCATAATTATTGCTTAATTATTTGTTAATTCATTTATTCTCTCACTTTTACCCAAAATCAATACCCAATGCTACACCTTCGTACCCCCCTCCGTTCTTTGCTTTTTTGCGCACTTTTTTTGCTGCCCTCATTAGGCTCCTTTGCCTCTCACATTGTAGGTGCCGATCTCACCTACTCTTGGGTCTCTGGCACTACCTACAAAATATCTATGTCCTTCTATGCCGATTGTGGTCCTGCCAGTACTGGTGCCTTTGCATCATTACCCACCGCCCTACCCGTTGTATGTATCTACAATGGCAGTACTTATGTAAGCACACTTACCCTAGCTATCGAAACACCATCATCTGGCACAGAGGTCACACCGCCATTATGCCCTGGCGACAGCTCACAATGCGCTGTAATCACATCTCCTATTCCTGGCATTACACTTTTCAGATATAGTGCTACTTACACCTTGCCCACTACCTCTACTTCTTGGCGGTTTGTGTTCAATGGTACATACGGCTCATCTTCTGCTGGCAGGGCATCTGCTATCACTAATATTGTAACTGCAGGAAGCACTATGATGCAAATGGAAGCTACACTCAACAACAGTACAGGGCACAACACCAACCCTGTGCTCAATGTCATACCATTGCCTTACTATGCCATTAATCTCCCCCAAACCTACAACCCTGTAGCTATAGATGCAGAGGGCGATAGCCTTGTTTATACGCTTGTTCCTGCTATTCATAGCACTAGCAACTGCTCTTCCTTTGGCAGCTCTGTCACCTACACAGGCACAGCTTGGGGCAGCACACCCATAGCTGCTGCTACACCGTTTCAGGTGGCTGCTGGTTCATTTTCTTTCAATGCTTTCACTGGAAATTTATCCTTCACACCAAATTTCACCCAGCGCAGCGTAGCCGTTTACGAAATCAAAGAATACCGTGCGGGTGTGCTCATAGGCTCCTTGCAGCGCGAAATAACTATACTCGTCAATAGCACCTCCAACAATCTCCCTCGTGGTCGTTACACAGCTCCAGTGGGCTGCACGTTGCTCGATAGTGTCAACCTCGTTGTGTGCGACACCGCAGGTTCTTTCTCAGTACAAATACCCGCCACCGATGCCGATGCCACAGACACCCTATACGTCACCCCATTTAGCTTACCCGCTGGTGCCACCTTTACCACCACTGGCAATGGTACACCCACTCCAGTTAGTACGCTCTCTTGGGTAGGCTCGGCAGCTACTCATGGCCTGCATACTTTTTACGTCACCTATGTAGACAATGCTTGCCCCATGAATGGCTCCCAATCCATCGCCTACACCATCAACATTACCGATTGTACCCCAGTATCAATCTCCACTAGCTCCGCTACCTCCATCAGGGTCTTCCCCAATCCCTCTAACGGGCATTTCAGGATAGATGCTTCCATTCCGCTACAAGATGCAGTTGTCACCATAGCCGATGTTTTGGGCAGAGTAGTAGTGCAGCACACCGCCCCCTACAGTGCCACTAGCATACCTTTCGATCTCAGCAGCTATGCAGCCGGCACCTACACCATCAAAGTAGTAACCAAAGACAAAACCTTCTTCGAAAAAATACTCGTTAATAAGTAACCTTACTGTTGCCATACAAGCCGAGAGGGGTGCTATGTCGCACCCCTCTCAGCATGTTACAAGCAATCATTTTTATTGCTTATTCCCCCACAGCAGGCTTCCATCACCATAGCTCAAAAATCGGTAGTCATTCGCTAGCGCATGCTCATATACCCTCCGCCAGTCCTCACCTATCAGTGCTGCTACCAGCAGCAGCAGCGTCGACTGTGGCTGATGAAAGTTTGTCACCAGTCCCTCTACCAACTTCCACCTATATCCCGGTGCTATTATTATTTGTGTACGGGTAGTCAGTTTACTCATTTGGTGTTGCAGCATATACTGTTGCAGGGCCTTTAGTGCCTCAGTAGCTGTGTGTTGTGGAGCATCATTATAGGGGTCCCATTGTTGCACCGCTATTTCGTTCAGGTGCAGTGCTTCATTATTCAGCAGTTTATTGCCCATCCAGTACAGGCTCTCCAGTGTCCTGCACGATGTTGTCCCCACTGCCACTATACCTTGCTCCACATTATCCGTCAGCAGTTGCAGCGTTTCAGCCGTCACAGCTATCCATTCAGCATGCATATTATGCCCGTCCATAGTTTCGCTTTTCACAGGTATAAATGTACCCGCACCCACATGTAGCGTCACAAAGTCGGTAGTTATTCCCTTTGCCTTCAGGCTATCCAGCACTGCATCCGTAAAGTGTAGCCCCGCAGTAGGTGCAGCCACACTACCTTCATCTTTGGCATATACTGTCTGGTAGGTAGTCTCATCTTTTGTCTCGGCAACTCGGTTCATATACGGCGGCAGTGGCACCTTGCCAGCATAGTGCAGCACCTCCGCAAAGGTCAGTGTTTCATCGTTCCAGCTTAGCTGCAGCACACACGCCCCCTGCTTACGTTCAGCTATAGTGGCTTTCAGCACAAAGTCTGGGTTCTGGTGCGTCATCTCCAGCATCATACCATCTTTCCACTTGGCAGCACCACCCACCATACACTCCCACAGCACCTGTCCTTTCTGCTGCATCGCCGTCTGCACATTAGCATACTTGTCATGCGGCTCCAGACAAAACACCTCTATACTGCTACCCGTCGGCTTTCTGAACAGCAGCCTGGCATGCACCACCTTTGCTTGATTAAACACCATTAGTTTGCCCTCTGGTATCTGTTGTGCTATATGGGTGTAGGTGTCCTCTGTTATTGCTCCATTTTGGTACACCAGCAGTTTCGATGCCGCCCTATCCTGTAGCGGATACCGTGCCACACGCTCCTCTGGCAACTCATAAGTATATTCTTCTATTCTCAGATTTCTGGGGTGCATCACTAAGTACAGTTTATCTCTCTTCAGGGCCCGAAAATAACACATTAGGTACATACAGCCGCCACGCTCCATCATCACAGCCCCACACCTATCCCCATTTCGCCCATCTCCGCCACATTCAGGTGAGCCTTCAGCGATGTATATACAAACAATTCTTTCAGCGCACCTTTCTCTCGCCTAATGCAGTAATACGTACCAGTCACCTTCTGGTACACATCTTCCTTGCGCATATAGCTATGCTTCAGGTACACACCCGCTTGCAGCATTATGCCCACCCTACCCATCAGGTATTCATTGCCCACCACCACCGCACTCTTGTACGATTCTTTTGCCTCCCTACCCTCTGCCAAATTATTGTTGCGCAGGTGCGCATTGATGTTCGTATGATACGAGTAATCCACCCCCGCAAACACCTTATTATGACTCCTCCACCTCCTGCTCACATACCCCGTACCTATATACACCGGATACAGCGGCCCACCAGCCGTATTGCTCGACACCAGCGACATCCCATACCTCAGTTGTATCAGGTATCTAGCAGGCAGCACCGGCAGGTCCCTTAATATCTTCACCGGTCTCGATGTCACCGGGTAGTAAGCCGCACCCACACTCAGCCCAGCCACATTCACCCCCAGGTTAGGTTTCCTCACAGATCCATTCGATATATGCGTCACAAATCCCCCCGCCTTCACCGTCCAGTGATCATTTACCCTATAGCCTATGCTACTGCTCACCACTATCAGGTCATTTATTTTGCTCCCTATAGCCACATTTACTGTGTTCACCGGTGCTGTGCGGCTATACTCCCTGTTCACATATCCCACCCCATTACCTATCCTCAGCGTCCATTCAGTTCTGTTACTGGCTATCAGCGGCAGGGTCAGGTTAGGGTACACACCTATCAGGTTGCCATACACCGCATCATTGCCATAGTGCAGCCCCGTTACTGCTATCCCTATTCTGGGGTAGTGCCTGCGTTGCTCCCATTCTTTTCTGCCATAGGTATGCCATATCAGGTTCACATCAGCCCCGCTAGTCAGTGCGGGTATCGGCAGCGTAAACTTAGCCTCATGCTTAAACACCCTACCCCCCAGCAGTTGCATCTCCACCCCCATGCCCGGTCTTCCGCCCCTCGTCTCCTGCCCGTTGCACACAGCACACACCAGCACACACACTCCTACCACAAGGCATACCCTGCTCCACCCTTTGTATACTATGTTACTAACTCCCCGCATACTACTCCCCGCAAATTACTGCACATTCCCCAACACCACAGCATTTCACCTCCCAATAGCACTTTTTTGTTACCAGCCACAGCACTCTTGGCATCGCCGCTTGTGTCACACTCTTCTACGTTTAGGGCAGTGAGGGGCTTTGCTCGTAAGTAGCAATTTGCTTTCAAAAACATAAAATATTCGATAAACATTACATCGTTCACACTATCAAACCTAAATTCTTATCTTTATTGATATGAAAAAAGTACCCATCTCCATACTTATTTTGATAGCATTCTACTGCCAATGCACCAACAAAATAACTCAGCCTTTTGCCACCAATGCTTGCCCTTCGCTCTTTTTCAATGTCCCGGCCCATAAAGACACCGTTATTGTTACATCAAAGGGCATGAAAATCAGCATCCCCAGTGGTGCTTTGCAATCCGGTAGTGCCCCTTATGCCCGTATAGAAGTCAAAGAAGCATACACCATTACAGATATGTTGGAAGGTAGGCTCACTACACGCTCCGGAGACAATATACTCAGCAGTGGTGGTATGTTCTACATCAATGCCGCCGACAACAATACCACAATAGTAAAGCCTATTACCATTTCTATACCCACTCCTTATCAGCAAAAGGGCATGCAACTTTATAAAGGCGAACCCATGGCTGATGGAAAAATAAACTGGACAGATCCTCAGCCACTGCCTGCACAGTCGCTTGACAGCAATTTGCTATTAGGAAAGGAGTTGTACACAGCAAACTGTCAATCTTGTCATTCTCTTACTAAACTCAGTTCTGGTCCACCTCTTGCATACCTCGACAAAAACAGAGACTGGCAGTGGCTACGTAAATTTGTAGCTAATAGTGCCAAAATGATAGGGGAGGATAGAGATTGGAAAGCTAACTGTGTTTACAATTGTTACAAAACTGCTATGACAGCATTCCCCGACATTAGCGACAGCGAACTACATGCCATATTTGATTACGCAAACTATGAAGCCGATAATACTGATCCAAATTTTAAGAAGTTAGTTGACAGTTGTGAACTATACAATAAGCTCAACCGCTCGCGTATAAGAGAGGCAGTAGACACCACCTTTTCTACCACCATACCCAACAATTTAGTAAACAATATAAAAAACAGAAGCCTATATTACGAATTTAAAATCCAAACATTGGGCTGGTTTAATATCGACATCCTTTTAAAAAATCTTCCAGGATTCGAAAATAGCCAGCTTACTGTGAGTGTCTCCAAGCAGTTTAAAAACGACATTAGTATCTACCTAGTAATACCAAGCAAAAAAATACTATTAGATGGTGGTTTGCTCAAAAACGAATCAAATGTTTACTGCTTCTTCACTACCGATGGTCATATTCCCCTCCCCCAAAACACAGAAGCATATGTAATGGCAATAGCAGAAAAAAATGGGCAACTATTTTATGGCAGCACCGCATTTACCACTTCCCTCAATCAGTCATTGGAAATAAAGCCAACCACCACCACCAAAGATCAGATGACTAAAAACATGAAACAGTTGATACCAGACCACTCTGCTGATGTGCTATCAATGCCAACACAAATTATCAATTCTGCCGATACGCTACTAACACAAATTATCAATTATAGTCAAAGTGATATAGAAAAACTCAGACCCACAGAATGCGAATGCGATTGCGTACCTTCAGAAAGGAGCGATTATTACATAAAGCCTAGTAATTAATTTCACAAACGCTCGTCATCAGAAACCATTAATTATTCGCCACCCCCAAGCACACATCACACCATTCACGATTTATAAATCGTGAATCAATCCACTACCTCACAAACCTTTCAAAATCCCTCCCATTGTATTTATACACCCCGTTTTCATTAGTACCCACCCACAGGCCACCCCTTCTGTCCTTATACATCGATACAAAATTTACATCCTTCACACCCTCTCTCACTGTGTAGTTAGTAAAGTATTTCCCGTCATACCTATACACTCCCTTATCCCATGTTGTCAACCATATGTTGCCATCATTGTCTTCTAACACATAAGAGTAGTACACATAATCATCACCACCAAAGATGATCGAATCTCCCACACCCTCCACCTTGTTATACTTCAGCCTATCACTTTTCGCTGTCGCCACATTATCAAAAACATACCGATGCCGCGTATTGCAAATCCAAAATTTACCCTCCCTATCTTCATACACAGACCGTATCCCAAAACTCCCTCCATCAGGCACTATCGTCAGGTCTTTTTCATACATCCACTTCACAGACACCCCATCATACCTGCACGCACCAAACACCGATGTCCCAAACCACATAGCACCCTTTCGATCTTTGTAGATAGTATATACCTCATACGGACTAAAAAACGGATTGATGCCATTAGCATAAAATTCATCGTGCAGATAATGTTTCGGAAACTCTAAACTGTACAAGTTTTTGCCATCATACCTATAGGGCCCATGCTCGTTCTTTCTGCCCAGTATGCAGAACCACATATCATTTTGCTCCAGTTTCCATTCCTTAGTTCTTATGGGCTGCAGTGTTGTTATTTTTTTGCCGTCATACTTGCATATCCCACCTAGGGTAGAGAAAAACATATTCCCATTTTCATCCTCCTGTATCTGTCTTATGCTATCATTGCTCAGTCCACATTTGGTAGTGTATTTCAGTATCGTTTTGCCATCATATTTATACACACCCTCACCATTACTACCATACCAATAGTTACCCTTTTTGTCCTGATACACATACCACAATCGCTCACCCAGTTCCTGCACCGTATCGGGCACACCATTTCTAGCATCTGCTATTGATGCTCCATCATTGGTCGGCTGTTGTCCATTGCACGAGTTACACACAACCGTCAATACCCCAAATAGTATCGTCACAGCCATTTTTACGCTCATCGTTTCTGGTTTTAGTATCTAAATATCAGCATAATAATTCATAAATATCATATATTTGTAATTACATAGACCTCTTTGCCCATAACCCAACTATTACTACTTAAGCAATGTAGCTGCATTATTTTATGGTTCGGCGATACACACGACAATGTGATTGAAATATTAAACAACAAACAACACCAGATGTACAAAAAAGGCTTGATATTCATAAACTCAAAGTACGGCATTGCCACTTCCTTAATGTGCGGTCTATTTTTGATTCCTTTAGGGCTGTACACACTAAAAACTAACATAGAGCAAGCAGACTCACTTAGAATTTCATATAGCTTGTTTACGATTGGTTTAGGTATCACTAACGTATTGGGCTCATTTGTTCGAGCAAGAAAAATGAAAATCTAAACTCAAATCCTGCTGTCCTAGTACATCAATACATAGCTTACAATCTTCACCCTCTTCCAGTCAGCTTTGTGATTCATAGAAACACAAATGCTATCAGTTATCCGCACGCAAAAAAACTCATGAACACACCTACCCAACTAGCAAAACACTTCAGAGAAGTATTCTTTGGTGGCAACTGGACCTGCTCCAACCTCAAAGACACCCTGGCAGACGTCTCCTGGCAGCAAGCCACTACACAGGTACACGATATCAATACCATTGCAACACTGACATACCACCTGAGCTACTATGTCACTGCCGTATTAGCAGTATTGCAGGGCGCACCACTCAATGCAAAAGATTCAGAAAGCTTCGCCCATCCACCCATCAACAATCAGGCAGACTGGGACAATATGCAGGCAAAAGTGTGGACAGATGCCGATGCCTTTGCCACGCTGATAGCCCAGTTGCCAGAACACAAACTATGGGAAAACTTTACCGATGAAAAATATGGTATCTACTTCCGAAACTTGAATGGTATCATAGAGCACACGCACTACCATCTAGGGCAAATAGCATTAGTAAAAAAGTTGCTACAAAGAACTACATAGCTTAAGCATACAACTACATTAGTTACCTCTAATTTTCTCACTCCCTTTTCTTTTTGTCGGATATTTTTTTTGCACTTTTCTCTATTTGCTGCACAAAGTGGTTTTCCACTTCCGAGAGATCATTTTTAGTTCGTAACTTATATTTTTCATATTCAGTTGCTGCTTTTTCTATAGCTTGTTTATGGCTGACAGTGCCTGCATGTTGCAGTACTTCATTCCCAGTCATTTTCACAAAATCATCTAGCCGTTCTACCCAGTCTTTCATATACATTGGTTTCCGATTTAGAGCTTGCAATTCTGCCAGCTCTAAGTAAGCAGTTACCAACCTGTTGAGCACTTTCAACTCATTTTCAGAAAGGTAATTTTTTGCAATTTCAGTTTCAGCTTTTGTTGGTCTCAAACCTTGAAAACTGGTTAAGCCCAAATTTATTTTTCCAGAATCTATGCGCTTATATATTACTTCTGCTGCTGTTTGTCCATGTGCTGCCCAGTGCATTTTATTCTGTACTGTTTGAAAAAACTGAACTGATATATCCTGCTTGGGATCATAGTCTATACTGGTTGCATATATATCCAGCACCTTTCTCCAGAATACTTTTTCAGACGAACGTATATCCCTTATACGTTCCAGCAATTCCTCGAAATAGTTACCTCCCCCTGCCTGCTTAAGAAGTTCATCATTCATTGCAAAGCCTTTTACTATATACTCCCTAAGCCTTGCAGTAGCCCACTGTCTAAATTTAGTACCCTGATGGCTTTTCACTCTATAGCCTACCGAAATAATAACGTCAAGATTGTAATATTGCGTCTCATAGTCTTTATTGTCATTTGCAGTATGTCGGAATTTCCGACATACTGACGATTCTTCCAATTCGCCTTCTTTGAATACATTCCCTATATGTTCTGTTATGGTCACACGACTTTTACCAAACAATTCTGCCATTTGTTTTTGCGTCAACCAAACTGTTTCACCGTCAAGGCGGGTTTCTATCTTAGTGATTCCTCCTTCAGCCTGATATATAATAATATTACTTTCGCTCATGTCTTATTATATGTTATTGTTTAAACTGTCCTAACGCCCGTTTTTTCCGAACGGTCTACCAAAACTGCCAATAAAAACGTTCTCCAAAACGCCTTCAGTTTCAATAGTCGGCATATCTGTACTCCCTTTTAGTGCTACACCTTCTCTTCTATAATTTTCTCATAAGATAAATCTTGTGCCCTCTTGATGCTCTATTTGTTGCCAATGTTTGTATATATTTTACCTTTCCAATACATAGGTTTATTTGGATTTTCGGTATGGACAAAAACAAAATCAAAATTCGCTTTCATAATTCCAGTCTCCCATAAAATCTTATCTATTTCGATGTGTCCACTTTTGCAACGATATATCTTTTCCCCGTTCATGCCAGACCTAGAGACAATTACACTAGTTAGATGTATAGTCGGAATACACTTATTATCAGTGATTATCAAAACCAAACTACTGTGTGTCCCTACATCTTTATTTGTAAAGCAGAATGTTGTGTCAGCTTTTTTTCTTGACACCGTTACAAAATTCGTCCCTGCCCATTCATACGCCCAAGCATCTGATTGAATAGAATGAAATTGGTGAGTGGTGTCAACTAAAATATAGAATGCTTTTAAAGAGTCTTCGTAAATTCTGCCATTTTCATCTTTCATACCGTCAATCTCTGGCGGACAAAGTCCATCACAACTTAACTGTCCAAAATGATTTCTATAAACACCTTCTGGGTAGTCCCAATTCTTAACAAATGAAAAGTCTCCAGATAAAGTATCTACCCAACAAATTATAATCTCTCCCGATTTGGCATTTTTACCATAAGTATCAAAAGTAAGTCCGCAAAAAATCATCGAAATTAAAAAATAAACAACTGCATAGCATCTTGTCATATTTCATTTGTCTACCTGCTTTACGCATAAAAATTTAACAATACAGTCTTCAGCAAGTCTCCCTACTTTTTCTGCGTGGGAATCCCCTACATCAGGATACTGTAGCTGAATATATTCGTTGTTCACTTCACATTGTGCACATACTCTAAAAAACCCATCGATTGCTCTTAAATCATAAACGCACAACACTCAAGAATCAAACCTTGATGCATCCCATTCTACACCACTCGGAAACAATGCAGCCTTCCTTTTCCTCATTTCCATTGCCACCATTGCACTACTCCCTCCCTGTTCCTCCAATTTCATAATGATGTTATCATAGCTTTTCTCATCCCTGTTCTGACTCAGCTTAAAGGTATTATCCAGTCGCTCAGCTTTAATCTCGAAACCCACTATTGCAGGCATCATTTTTTTCAGAAAATTATCAGGCAGATTATCATAAAATGTCAGCGATTCACTGTTCCCTTTCTCAAATTTTAATGTCAATTTCCTCATAAACGCTACCAGTTCCTCATCAGTCATAAATCTAACCTCACCGGCAACATGTACACTCATATAATTCCAAGTCGAGCCTATTTGCGGATTACTATACCACGAGGCACTCACATAACAACTCGGCCCAGTAAACACCAGCAGCGCATTAGCATTTTCTGCTAATGCCTTATGATGATCTGTGTTGCGCATTATATGCCCTTGCAGGTATAGCTCACCATCCCTTTCTTCCACCAATACAGGTATCTGTGTCGCTACCTGTCCTCCCGATAGAAAACTACCCGTCATAAATGCAAATGGATTTGTCTCTATAAAATCCAGAATGGTTTGTTTGTCTTTTTCTTTGAAGTAAGAGAAATGGTACATATTGATAAAATTTATTGTTATATCCCTTTCCAATAGTTTTCATGAAGGCAGAAACACTACTAACCCCGATAGTACGCTATTGGCTATTTAGCTAAACATTACATTGCAATATACAAACACTAACACATGCTGTCAAAAGTCGTAAGATTCAACTATTGTTGTTTATTTTGTATGGCTAAACATGAAACACATGAACACCCCCACCCAACTAGCAAAACACCTCAGAGAAGTATTTTTTGGTGGCAACTGGACCTGCTCCAACGTCAAAGACACCCTCGCTGATGTCTCCTGGCAGCAAGCCAATACTCAGGTACACAACATCAACACCATAGCCACACTTGTCCACCACATGAGCTATTATGTCACTGCAGTTTTAGCAGTATTAAAGGGCGCGCCACTCATTGCAAAAGATTCAGAAAGCTTCGCCCATCCCCCCATCAACAATCACACCGACTGGCTCAATATGCAGGCAAAGGTGTGGGCAGATGTCAAAGCTTTTGCCACCCTACTAGAGCAGTTGCCAGAACACAAACTATGGGAAAACTTTACCGATGAAAAATATGGTATCTACTTCCGAAACATGAATGGCATCATAGAGCACACCCACTACCATCTAGGGCAAATAGCACTGGTAAAGAAACTATTACAGCCTCCAGCGTAGTGTGCTTCTACACCTTATTATTGTCTTCCTTTGAATTTTCGTCTTCCTTTGGATAATCACGGTTTATCCTTTCGTGCATACATTTAATGTACCCACCGAATAACCAAATCCATACTAAATACGCCAATAACTGCGACAATACCCAAACTATGTCAGGAAAAAAGTTTGCGACGATAACCCATATAATAAGCGGCAAATAAATACCAGCAATCATTATCCATCCCATCCTGATGATTGCCTTTCGCCTATTCATAACAATTAAAGATAAAAAGAAAGTCTGCATAGCGCATCCCTTCTATTATTCCTATTTCTTTTTGCTTGATCCTTATCTATTCATTGAGGCATATCGCTACTTCCTCATTCAAACACCCTTACGCTTGCGGATCTCACAAAAAATCAATGCAAAAAGCTATAGCAAAAAACTAACCTCCGTTAGTTCTCTTCCTATTTGTTGTACCCCTTGCAGTATCCTTTTGGTTTGTAAAGCAGAAGGTTTTTTAATGCCTTTAATGTATTGGGCCAGCAAACTTTGGTTCATCCCTATCCGTTCAGATAAAGCCTTAGCATTGATAACATTGTAAAAATCAAAAAAGCTCCCCAAGTCGTATTCGAAATTTATATCTTCTATAGCGTAAACAACACCTTTATCCTCAAATGTCAGATTCAAAGCCTCTAATATATTCGCTTTCAGCTCCTCAAACGTAGCAGCTTCAGTACCTATAAAATTGCTCCCTACAATAGTGTTCGCACTATATCCAGTATCTTCTTTGGTTACTGTTATTCTAATTTTAGGCTTTTTCATCGTTTCGTAGTTTTTACATCCGCTTGCTTCAGTATAGCAGTTAACAAACCTTTTTTCACCTCTTTACCCGAATGGTTGGGTACTGTCAATTGCACTGTTTTTGTAGGGTGCTGCATTATAATATGGCTACCCTTTTGTCTTACTTCATACCAACCGTCCTTTTTTAGAAGTCTGAAAAGTTCATTATACTTCATAACCACAAAGGTAATAAATTTATTACTACAAAATTACACCTATATATCTCTATTCCGTTACCCGCCTTTGTAGGCATCCCTACCAACTACCAATTCATGGGCTCATTATTATCACTTCTACTCCAGATTTGTATACCTGAGCATTTACGAAGCCCTGACTCATAAAACAATATAACCAGTTTGCAACTATATTATTGCTTATAAATACCAATATTATCTACAAGTATGTCTAGTAATTTTTGATCATTTATTTGTCTAGCAAAATCTAATGCCGATCTGTTACTTGTATTTTTTGATACTATGTCACCGCTATTCACAACCATCAATTTAACTAATTCATAGTTTCCTCTAGCGTTGAACACACTAGTCCACACTGCATTATTACCATAAACATCCCGAATATTAGGATCGCCACCATTGAATAATATTGATGCTGCTAATTCCCAATTTTTATACGCTCCGCAATAATGCAATGATGTTTGCCCCTTGCTATCTTTATGATTAACCTCTATTCCTCTTTCAATCAAATCAAACCCTATCCTTGTCCTACTATTAGCAATAGCTTCTTGCAAGAGGTTTTGATTATACTCATTCAGTATATTAATGTCTACCAACAATATAAGCTCGTTATATTGGTCAGTATTATTTAGTCTTACTGCTTGAAAAATCAGTTTCGTCTCCATTTAGTTTAAGTATTCAAAAACTATACACAATTGTTTTTAACTGAATAATGCTACTAAAGTAAACAAGTATTTACTTGCGCTACCGCTTGTTTGTAGCCCAGCCCCCAGTGCCCTAGCTAACTAGTACCTCACCAAAAAAAGCCAGTTTGCAACTGGCAAAAACACCAACTAGTACTATTCTCCCCTTTCACAACGCCTATTATCACCTTACCTACGCCCACAGCTGTCCGCTACACCTTACCTTTCAAAATAATCGAGCCGATACACCCAGCGTTACACCATAAGAGGGTTTAACATTACTCCAAAAGTCCTTTGCTTCGTAAAAATGCCCAGCAAATACTTCAGTATTCAGAAATACATTTTCAAATAGCTCGTACTCATAGCCCAGTGTATACCTAATTGTTGTTATTGTTGCATCTTTTTGTTCTATGTTAAGATTCCCATTTATGTTTTCAATCACCGGATTCTCGTAAAATCGAACACCCGATTGCACTACCACAAAATAATTGCTCCTTTTTCTTGTCAATCTGTACCCCAATCCTCCAATAAATTCCGAAATTGGAATTCTTGCACTATATGTCTGATTACTCGCATTTTTCAACTTTAACCGCCCGCTAAAGTCATCGTAATTGATGCGAAACAATATGCCTTTTTTTGTTCTATATTCTAACGATGTCTGAATGATCAAGCCGGAAGTTATACGCTCAGAATTGTGATTGATATAACCCATTTGCAACGCAGGCATAAAAAACTTCTCCGCAATCTTGTCAGGTGTTTTAACCTGTCCATTTGCTTCAAAATGACACCCGAACGCTATTACAATAGTCAATACCAGGCTATGAAAACTCTTAACCATTTTTATCATTATCAGTTGTTGAGTTATTTACAGATTTTCTGATTCTATCCAATACTTCATTACGAAAAGTTATGTTCTGCTCGTATTGTTTTTGATTCAGTTTTTCAAGCAAAAACGTAGTTATTGCACCTCCAAATATTGCAATGCCTAATTCAGAAAAAATGTCCAAGACCACCTCGTTTATGAATGATGCCCAAGTGTCCGCAAAAACAAACTTCAACACTCTGCTCACAATAGTGATAACAATACCAAGAAAAAAGAAGAACTTAATGTACTTCCCATAGAAGTATTCTTTGTCAATTATCAAATCTAAGTCTTCAGGATGTTTTTTGTAATGCGCTACGATCTCATCAGTAATCACAGTCTTTTCTCCCCAAATCGAGTTGTTAATTATTTTGTTTCTAAAGTCCATTAACTAATTCCTTTATACTCTTGGCCAATATTTTTATCGCTATCTAACAAACATAAAAATAATCCAGAAAAATCTGTCCAAAATAAGTTTCCTACTTTTTCTTCTGGCGACTCACCTAAATCAGCATACCACTGGCGCTAGTTTGTAGCCTAGCCCCTGTGCGTTGGCGAAATAGTGCCAAACCCAAAAAAGCCAGTTTGTAACTGGCAAAAACACCCCTTCCAGACACCATCGCCAAAACTGGTTAAAAATCGGCTATAACCCGCGCCCAGAGCGGAA
>CAZRPA010000007.1:0-53005 GCA_964601855.1 uncultured Flavipsychrobacter sp.
TTCCTGTATGCTATGCAATTCCTTAAGGGAATCAGCTAATTTTTCCGAAGGTGTTGCCATACGTTAATTTTTGAATTCAATTAGTTAGCGCTAGATCATTTCTATTACTTGCTGACGTACGTATCGAATTACTTGAAGTTGAATCAAAATTATTACTTAATGTCGTATTGTCCAAATTATTTAGCGCTCAAGTTGAGAAGGATTTAGATTAACCTGAGAATTAAAGCCCAAAATCAAGCGATTTATTTAGATTATCCATAGATTTGGTTTGAAAATGTTCGCGGGTGTTCAAACACACATTACCAACATGGAGAAAAACAGTCAAAATCCACCATCAAACCAGGATATCAAGCTTAATAGGCTCAAGAAAAAGCTTGAAGACACGCAAATTGAGCTAAGAAAAGTAAAAGAGCTACTATACGAGAAGGAAAATGAAAACATAAAACTACAGGTGCTGCTTGACCATTATTTAAGCCCAAAAGATAAATACGATGAAAGCAGAACATGGGTGAGCAAACTTGTGTTTATAGTTGCTCACGCTAATAAACCGTTACGCTCTGCCGATATTATTTCACTCCTTTCTCGACGGGAGCCGATGCTACATGAAAAGGAAAGTAAGGAAAAGTTTATTTCGCCATCGCTAAATGCCGCAATGAAATTCCGGCGGCTAATACCCTATAAGCTTCAGGGTGTCCGGGGCAATTTTTATTGCCTACCAGAATGGATCAATGAACAGGGTGAACTATTGCCGGAAATGCGGGACAAGATATATTAACCGTAATAAACTAAATTTCATGTTGTAACAAACTCGCTGCATAATCATTACAATCAAGTAACAAATATCTACAGGCAATGACAAAAAGCAGCAATTAGATAACGCATTGAGATTTGAGATAGCCGATATAGCATGGGATGTGTCGCCCCATCCAATTTTCCCAGCAAGATAAAGTTTTGCGAAATGTTAATTGTTCAATATATTGCACATTGTTCAGAAAGTTTATTAACTTTAGTATCACAAAGCGGGGGCAACGCTATACAAACTGCACAAAATTTATGCAATCAAGAGCGAAGCAACCAATTAAAGTTGGCGACAAAGTAACATTCGACAACGATCAGATAGAAACCTTTAAGGTAGAGACAAACCTTGACAATAAAGAAATACAACAGTACCGAAAATTGGTACTGGCAGGTATTGATCAGGTTGGAGTAGTGAAAGAGTTAGGAGGAAATCTTACCACTGTTTCGTACCCTGATGGCTGGGATTTACCTGTACCAACAAAATATCTTATAGTGTTACCGTCATTTGACGAGTAACTCTTTACACGATGTAATAGTTATGAAAATAAAGTCCAGATTGACTGAGCAGTATATTAAAGATTATCGGGAAGCGGTTGGTAAAAACATCCGTTTAATCCGGGAAAAAAAGGGTTATAGCCAAGATGAACTTGCAGAAATAATGGATGTTCATCGTTCTACTATCTCAAAAATAGAAACCGGAAAATTTGCTATTACCATTGATTACATGGTAAAATTTGCTTGGTATCTGGACTTTGATATTTCTTTTATCGAAAAATAAACTCCGCAAACGTTACAATATTTTTTAAAATGGAAACAAAAAAAATGACTGCTAAGCAATATCTTAAACTTCATCCTGATAAATATGTGATGGTTACCTATGAATTTGGAGAACCTATTTTTATCGCTCCCTTAAAGAATTTAAGAATACAGGTTACATCAAATGTAACCGAAGCAGAACTTTGGAGTGAATTGGACAATTCACCAACAAAACTTCAATATCACATTGCTTGTACAGGCTATAACAGCCTCAAATTTGAAAAGCGCAAGTAGATGTTGCCAAGCAAATTATAGATAAAGGAGTGAGTTTTCACCCTGATAATGACTTCAATGATTATATCAATTTTAAAACGAATGAGTCCTGCTACACTGAAACTGAAGCTGAGAAAAGATATAAGTTAATGAATGATTGCTTTGACCTGTGTGAAAAAGAAGGAGCATATATTTTTGAAATAATGCTTGAGGTTACATTAATTGAAACTGGTTTGGACAAGGTTATTCCCTTACCCTCCAGCATAAAGGAAGAATAAAAATCTTAACCGAATAAATTAAGCACAACATTGGCTATACCAATAATTGACATCTTTGCGGGGCCGGGGGGGCTTGGGGAGGGCTTTTGCTCTTTGCTAAATGAGCAAGGAGAAAGAGTATTTGATATAGTGCTGTCCATCGAGAAGGATTACTTTGCACACCGCACCCTTACCCTAAGGAGTTTTTTTCGTCAATTTTTACCCGGTCAAGCCCCCGATGACTATTATGAATTCATAAAAGGTAATATCTCATTTGACGATCTTTATGAAAGATGGCCTAAAGAGGCTGAAGTAGCTAAAGGAGAAGCATGGCATGCAACGCTTGGCATAGGTGAAGGAGCAGTTACAAATGAAGAAGTTGATAAAAGAATAAAATCCGTTTTAGGCAAGGAGAAAAACTGGCTAATGATTGGTGGACCTCCCTGTCAGGCATATTCAATTGTTGGAAGGTCGAGAAGGCAGGAGACAGTTTTAGATGGAGTAACTGATGAAAGGGTTGTTTTATACAAGCAGTATCTAAGAATACTTGCGCTGCATAATCCAGCGGTATTTGTCATGGAGAATGTGAAAGGAATACTTTCTGCCGAGACTAAGGAAAGCCCAGTATTTTCAAAAATTCTGGAAGACCTTGCAGACCCGGTAAAAGCATATATAGCCGACTACGGTAAAAATGGTCGTACAATGATCTGCCCCGGTTACAAAGTCTATTCATTAGCTGTTGCAGCATATAAATTTGATGAAGATGGATACCCTATCTTTAATCAAAAGGATTTTGTTATACACGCCGAAAAATTTGGCATACCGCAAACCCGGCACAGGGTAATCCTATTGGGTATAAGAAACGATATTGATACTATACCAGACATTTTAGAAAAAACCGGAGAAATTGCAATCTCAAAAGTTCTATCAAATTTACCAAGACTAAGGAGCGGCCTTTCGAAAAGTAAAGATAGTGATGCCGCTTGGAAACAGGCAGTGGCTAAAATTGGAGAGAAAGGGCTTTTGGCAGATATTGATGAAGAAATACAGGAAAAAATTCATAAACAGTTGGAGAAAGTCACCGCCCCACAATTTAAAACAGGTGGCGACTATTTACCCTGCGATGAAATGACTATCGACTACGAAGAAGAATGGTATCTCGATGACAAAATCAAAGGGGTGTGTAATCACCATTCACGTGGACATATGGAAAGTGACCTGCACCGTTATTTTTTCGTATCGTGTTTTGCAAAAGTCAAAAAAATATCTCCGAAACTTCAGGATTTCCCATATGTGCTGTTGCCCAACCATGAGAATTTAAACGAAGGACTGGAAGATAAAAAATTTGCAGACCGTTTTAGGGTGCAATTATGGAACAAGCCTGCGAAAACAATTACAAGTCATATTTCAAAGGATGGACATTACTATATACACCCTGACCCTACACAATGCAGGAGTTTAACAGTCAGAGAAGCTGCCCGTATACAAACCTTCCCAGACAATTATTACTTCTGTGGGCCAAGAACTGCTCAGTTTATTCAGGTGGGAAATGCTGTTCCGCCACTGTTAGCGAATAAAATCGCAAAAGTTGTGCAAAATGTATTTGTATCTTTCTAGTGTTATTTATACAATTTTACTAAATTTGAGAGTTCTCATTTTGTTTTGGAAAAGCAAAGCAACATTAGGATGTTATTTAAATAAGACCCCTATTGCCACATGGAAAACAATCATAAACTTTGCCTATATGTTTCATATTATCTTGCTCGATTCAATAATTTAGGGCTTAAAAATCTTGGATACCATAATTGGGATAATGCTTTTACCGATGTTAGTAGAAAACTTCACGTAAACTATCACTCAGTTAAGAATTGGCGAGACGAATTTGACCCAATATTTGAACACCGAGCCGGCTGGCATCAAAGAGCTATGAGCCCTAGTAGAATAAGGGTGGTTGAAGCTCTAGAAAATCTTGATGAACCTCAAATTCGAGATATTGTTAAAGATATTCTTAATGGTGAAATACCCGAGCATTCCGACACCGAGGACTTGTTACTTTCGCTTGTTACAGAAGAAAGACAAGAAAATTCCGAGAAGAAATATATAGTTAGAGGACCTACCGGACGAAAAGCTGAAGAGTTTTTTTTAGCATATTTTGATAATAACAAGGAACCAGTTAATGGTACACTAGAGGATTGTCGTGACTTGGGTTGTGGGTATGATTTTAAAATTGTATCTGGATCAGAGAATTTTTATATTGAAGTAAAAGGCCTAGCTGAAATATCTGGCGGCGTTTTGTTATCGGATAAAGAGTGGAGAACAGCGATGGAAGCCGGTGACAATTACTATTTGTGTATAATTAGGAACGTTTCTGAACTTCCCTCAATTAGGTTTATTCAAAATCCCGGAGAAAGATTAAATCCGAAGAAGAACATATACTCTACAATTCAGATTAACTGGACTGTTCCTGAAACTCAACTCTAATCTCGATGATTGACTATACCCAATACCAAACCACTCCCGCTATTCCCGAAGCCTCGTCAATGATTGAGACATTTCGGGCAATAGGTTATGGCCTCGAAGCTGCGATTGCAGACGTCATTGATAACTCCATTTCAGCAGCAGCAAAAAATGTATGGGTTAGTTTTGAGTGGCTCGGTTCAGATACTTGGATATCTATTAAAGATGATGGGCATGGAATGAACAATGACGAATTGGTTCAGGCAATGCGACCAGGAAGCAAAAATCCACTTGATGATAGAAGTAGCAAAGATTTAGGCAGATTTGGATTAGGATTAAAAACCGCTTCATTCTCGCAATGCAGGAAACTTTCAGTAATCAGTAAAAAAGAAGATTATAAACCTGTTTTCTGGACATGGGATCTTGATTTCGTGAAACAGACAGGCAACTGGAATCTGATAAAATATCTTCCTGAAGGAAGTTTCGAAAAGGAAATAAATGAGATTAAATCAGGGACTATTGTAATCTGGAATGATATTGACAGGCTTGTCAAAAATTTCCAAAAAGACGACAAAAAATCTTTCGATAAGTTCCTAATAATTATGTCGGATGTAAAGATGCACCTGGCAATGGTTTTTCATCGTTATATAGAATCCGGGAAAATTAAAATTCACTTTCAGGACAGGGTTATACATGCATGGAACCCATTCCTAATAAATGAACCTGCGACACAGGGACTTCCGGTTGAGCCCATTTATAATGGAAGAGTTACCGTTAAGGGATATGTTCTACCGCATAAATCGAAAATAAGTGAAGATACCTTTAAAGAAGCATCAGGTCCAAAGGGCTGGAATGAACAGCAGGGGTTCTATATCTACAGGAATGATCGGTTGCTGCTTGCTGGAGACTGGTTAACAATGTTCCGCAAAGAAGAACATTATAAGCTGGCAAGGATAGAAATTAACCTGCCCAATAGTCTTGATTCCGACTGGCAGATAGACATTAAAAAATCAATTGCCCGGCCTCCACTAATTCTTAGAGATCAGCTAAAAGCATACGCTGGAACTGTTAGAGCCCAGGCTGTAGAGGTATACCGACACAAGGGCAAGAACGTCAAACCATATCAGGGGCAAAAATTTGTGCCGCTATGGATTGATAATAAACGTGGTGATAAGTGGTTTTACAAGATCAACCGTGATCACCCACTGATAGAGAAACTCAGAAAGCAAGCTCATGATAAACCGGAAATTGCTTTTGATACGTTATTGAAATTCATTGAGGAGACGATCCCGGTGAAGTCAATATACATCCGTGAGGCAGAAGAACCAGAAGCCCAAGGAAAGCCATTTGAGGGCATCAAACATGATGATATTTGGTCGTTGATGAAAACTATTTTTGAATCATTAACCAAACAAGGAAAGAATTCGGACGAAGCCAAAGGTATTATCGTTAATCTTGAACCCTTTAATCATTATCCTGAATACATAGCAAACCTCGATTAACCATGATAGAACAAGCTAAAAATATTTGCATTGAACTTTTAAGGAGTATAAAAAATCCAACTACTCAGGATATTAATAACGCTATTGACAATGTGCTTAAGATTTTTCCGGGCTTGGATTCCGAAAGAGAAAGCCTGTATAATTATCTGTCAGCTACGTTCTCAGTATTTTCAGAAGAATACCGGATTCTTGATACCGATGAAGGTTATACACCCTGGTTAAAAGACAAGAAAGCTAATGTAGAATGGAACTTTTGGAACCGGTATGTAAATTATCTACAAAAGAAAATTGCACCAGACACTATCAATAAGTTAGATAACCTCACTGACGACATTTTAGATCGTATTGCCAATCCTCTAACATCGGGCCCTTGGGACAAGAGAGGCATGGTTGTAGGTCAGGTTCAGTCAGGTAAAACGAGCAATTACACCGGGCTGATAAACAAAGCCGCAGATGCTGGATATAAACTGATTATTGTTCTTGCAGGCATGCACGGTTTTTTAGGGTTTAACAGCCAGCGGTCACTGCAATACTCAAACACTAATAAAATCGGAGTGGGCTTTTATAGCCCTCTCGATAAAAAAACAAACCAACCAATTGACCTTCCCGCAAATGCAATCACGTCAAGTCATCTAAATGGTGACTTTAACAGGAAGGTTGCACAATCTGCAGGCATACATCTCAGAAGTTCGGATCCTATTGTTGCAGTTGTAAAAAAGAATGGCGCAATTCTTAAAAATCTAATTTCTTGGCTTGCGGTTTGGGGTGATAAACAACCTGATGGTAAAATAATAATTCGGAATGTACCATTTCTGCTCATAGACGATGAAGCAGACAACGCATCAATAAATGTGAGTAAAGAAAAAGTATCGGCAATTAATGGAAGTATCAGAGCGCTGCTATCCTTATTTGAACAAAGTGCTTATGTTGGTTACACAGCTACCCCATTTGCCAATATTTTCATCCCTATACTTGAACAGGAAAACGTAAAAGGAATAGACTTAACAATTAAAGACTATGAATTTACGGTTGGGCAGGATTTGTTCCCCAAAGACTTTATTATCAACATACCGGCTCCTTCAAATTATATCGGGCCAGCCAAAATTTTCGGCTTACCTGCGCTTACGTCATCTGACGAAACAGAGGAGCCACTGCCATTAATTCGACTTGTTAAAGACTATGATGTCTTCAATGCTTCAAATCTACAGGAGCAAACTCAAAATATAATTTCTGGGGTTGAAAATGAATTTGCAGTTACTAAATCTTTTATCCCCGATAAACACAAGAAAAATGACACACTGCCGGATGAATTGCCCAAAAGCTTAAAATATGCCCTAAAATGTTTTGTTCTGTCAGCCTCAGCTAGGCGTGTCCGCAAACAGGTTAACGTTCATAACTCAATGTTGATCCACGTTTCCAGGTTTATAGTATGGCAGGATAAGATCGCGACATTAGTTGATGCCGAATTGAAGTTTTATCAACGGCAAATTGAAATGAAAACGGGAAACCTTTTATCCGACCTTGAAAAAATATGGAAAAAAGAGTTTGTGCCTACAACGTCTAAAATCATCAGGGACGAGCATATTTATACAGACCCAGAAATAACACCTATTTCTTGGGATGAAATTGAAGTCGAAATTTACTCTGCGATCTCAAAGATGGAAGTGCGGGCTGTGCATGGTGACAAGAATGTCGCTGGCCTGTCACACCACAATATTTCACCTCTTGACTATTTCTTTTCAGAACAGCAGGATAAATATCTATCGGTAATAGCAGTTGGCGGTGACAAACTTTCAAGAGGGTTAACATTGGAAGGTTTGACTGTTAGTTACTATTTGCGAGCATCAAAAATGTATGATACGTTAATGCAAATGGGACGTTGGTTTGGCTACCGGCCGGGCTACGTTGATTTGTGCCGAATATTTACAAGCGATGAACTCACAAGATGGTATAAGCACATAACAATAGCGTCCGAAGAAATGAGGCGTGACTTTGACTATATGTTTCTGCTTAAAAAAACACCCAAAGAATTTGGGCTAAAGGTCAGAACACATCCTGGGGTATTGAAAATTACCGCTGCAAACAAATTCCGGTACAAGAAAATTATGTACCTAAGCTACTCAGGCGAACTAGAGCAGACATATCAATTCCGTATCGATAAAACGATTTTTAAGAAAAATTTTGATGCTGTCGTTGGCCTCATTTCAGATTTAGGAACGCCATTAGATAAGCCCAAGAACTCATTTAATTCAAAGCAAAGTCTAATTTGGCAGAAAGAAAACAATTTCAATATCGTCACCTCCTTTCTATTGAAATATAAAATCGGAGAAGAGGTTGTTGATACCAATAAAATTGTTGATTATATCAATGCACAAACAAAAAAAGGAAATCTTGTAAACTGGACAATAGCAATAATAAACAATTCAACAGCCGAACCAGAAGACGAATTTGAGTTTCCCGGCATACCGAATAAAATCGGATTAACAGACCGAACGAATGTAAGCAGCGATTCAACCAACTATGAAGTCGCAAAATATAACATTACAGATCAACTACATGAGCTCATTGACCTAACGGTGGATGAGATAAAGAGAGCGAAAGAACAAACTAAATTAGACAGTAAGGAAGAAAAGAATGCGGATGTACCTGAAATGCCGCCCAGCAGAAAGAGAATTAAATGGGTACGCAATAGTCAGAACGGACTGTTACTTATTTATCCACTAAATCATAATTGCCAGTATATTTTAGATTCAACTACAAAGCCTAAAACGAAAGCAAGAAAACCTATTTCAGAAGTCCCGGTAATCGGCATAGCGATTAGCTTCCCTGAAATTAATAACGATGAGAAAATTGAGTATGCGGTAAATGAGCAATTTAAAAAAGAATATGAGTATCCTGAAGAATTTGATCAATCTGAAATAAATGAGGGAACGGATTAGGGAAATATGGGAGCAACTGGAGAACAATACCTCCTCCGTAGCCGGATTATTCAAACAAAGATTCTCCGATACGAGCATTTGTGATGCGTTTCAGGGTATAAAGTTCCCTGAGGGACACCGTATGCTTATTGTAAGGGTTCCGTTGACTATCGGTAAGGACTTTAATCTGAAATACGAATTTAGAGGATTGAAATTTGAAAAAGTCTATGATCCTGATAATTCGAGTTTTGTTTTGCTGAATCTTGTTTTAGTTGACATACAGTTCAAAGATATTTTTGATTCTTTGGTTGCCGACATTCTTTCAAACATTATTGAAGAATCTCAGACGCCAATAATTCTAAAGAATTATACTAACAGATTAGTAAAGTGGCAGAGTCTATTTGAGCGATTCAATCAGCAAGGATTATCTGCGGAAGAGCAAAGAGGATTGTTTGGCGAATTGTTTTTCTTGCGCATGTTTTTACAACAAAATTCGGATTATTTGAGCGTTGTAAATTCTTGGATTGGTCCTGAACAACAAATCAGGGATTTTCAATCAGGAATGTGGAGTGTTGAGGTAAAAACTACACATGGGAATAATCATCAACGAATTCAAATTAGCAGCGAACGACAACTTGACATAAGCAATTTGCAAGATCTTTTCTTATGTCATCTTTCTCTTGAATTACGTCAGCAATCAGGTGAAACCCTTAACCAAATTGTTGATGCTGTAGCCGGGCTTCTAAATTCAGATTTCAATGCATTATCTCAATATAAAATGAAACTGCTGGAAGCCGGCTATTTCACACAACACAGTGGTCTTTATGAAAATGTTGGCTATTTTATTAGAAACAATGAATTCTATAAAATAGAGGGAGATTTTCCTAGAATTGAGGAGGCGGAAATAAGAAGTGGTGTAGGTGATGTAAAGTATTCTATAATTCTTAGCCATTGTTCTGATTTTACTAAAACAGAACAATACGTTTTTCAAAATTTAACCTTCTCATGAGCGAATCCATCGAAAACACAGAGCTAAAAAAATTCTATAACTCCTTTATGCAGGATTTGAAATCTGCACAGCTTTCAGAAGATGAGGGAGCAAACCAAGAGCAGTTGTTCACTCAGGCAGCCGTTGACTTGTTATCGGATTCTGGTGAAACAGAAAACGTCAGAGTAGCGTATGACGAGAAAGCCTTAGGGACAAAGAACCAGCATAAAATAAATGCTTATGCCGAACCAGATAACTATGAAACGATAGACCTTTTTGTGACTGTTTTCAAAGGAACAGATGAACCGATCAGAATTACAAAAGATGATATTGAAACAGCGGCAAAAAGAGTCGCTAATTTCTTTAGAAAAGCTAAATACAAAGATTATGTAAATGAAATAGCAGAATCGTCTCCCATTTTCGACTTCGCACATACTCTTGCAAACTCCGAATTGTTGAAAGATAACCTTGTGAGGGTAAATGCAATAATTCTAACAGACGGTTTGTATGCCGGTGATTTTCCTGAAAACCAGAACATTTCAGGCTATCCTATTTTTTATAGGGTTGTGGACATCAACTACTTATACAATATCACCGAGAAATCGCACATTCCTATTGAGATTGACTTTAGAAAGGAAGGTTTTCAAGTGCCGTGTATTGTTTCACCATCCGAAAATGATCAATACCAATCATACCTCGCCATTATTTCAGGGACAGCATTGGCAACTATTTACGAACGATATGGTTCAAGATTGTTGGAACAGAACGTGCGGTCATTCCTTCAATTTACCGGCAAGATTAATGGTGGGATAAGAAAGACCATCAAGGAAGAACCACACATGTTCTTAGCTTTCAATAATGGTATCGCTGCAACGGCGGAAGAATTGATAATTGAAACTTCACCAGATGGGAAAGGATCGATGATTTCTAAAGTCAAAGATTTCCAAATAGTTAACGGTGGACAAACTACTGCTTCAATATACCACACGTTAAAAAAGGACAAGGTTGATATCTCCGGCATTTTCGTTCAAGTAAAATTGTCCGTAGTTAAGAATAAAAGTAGCTTCAGTGAAATAGTATCAAGAATTGCGGAATATGCTAATACCCAAAACAAAGTTTCTGTATCTGATTTAAGTTCCAACAAACCATATCATATCGATCTTGAAAAATTATCCCGGACAATATTTGCACCACATATAACTGGTCAGAACATTCAGACAAAATGGTTTTATGAGCGAGCAAGGGGGCAATATAAAAATGAAAGAACCAAAGAGCTAACTACATCAAGGCAGAAAGCATTTGATCTCAAAAACCCTAAGAATCAGGTTTTCACAAAAGAGGATCTTGCAAAATATATCAATGCATATCAAGAGATTTTCGAAGGGAAACGCTTGGTAATAGGGCCACATATTGTTGTAAAAGGAAATCAAAAGAACTATGTTCAATTTGTAAACTACAATCTTGCTAAGAAACCTGATAGTATTTATTTCGAGGATGTTATTGCAAAAATGATCCTATTTAGGTCGGCAGAGAAAATATATGGTGTAAAGCCGAATTCTATTGGTGACATGCGGTATATAACAGTGCCATACTCTATTTCCCTATTAAACTACCATATCAACAACAAGCTCGATCTTTATAAGATCTGGAAGAATCAAGCCGTTTCAGATCAGTTCAAAGCTGTCTTCTACGATATAATGGTCAACGTTGAGGATTTTATAAAAACTAATGCGCCGGGTGCGCTTTATGGCGAGTGGGCAAAGAAGGAAGAGTGTTGGTCGGCACTAAAAAATCATAGATTTGATATTGATCTGACCACTATTAAGTCGGATCTTGAAACGTCAAAAAGCGCCTCACAAAGAAAGCGAATAACCGATGAAGAAACCGCTCAGTTTCAAATAAACGAAGAACTCGAAAAGATAAAATCTATCCCCTCGAAACTCTGGCACAAAATTGAAGATTGGGGAAGAATAACAGAGCAACTAACAGAGCAACAAAAAACTGTCGCTTACAACCTTGCCGGGAGAACAAGAACTGGAAATAAAATTTCGGATTATGAGCGCACAACTGGAATCTTAATACTTGACAAAGTTATCGAGTTAGCCCCCGAGCTATTATTTGAAATTGACGAACTATTGTTAGCAGAAGCGGCTACGCAAACAGACGCCCCAAGTGCAATAACCGAGGAATTAATTGATAAAATTGTAAAATGGGATAAAAAGAATAAACGGTTAAAGGATTTTGAATATCTATTCATGGCTGAAGTTGCAAACGGGAAAAAGGCTCTAACTGAAAAAAACAGACAAATTGCATATTGGAATTGGCAAAAGGTAAAGAAATATGGATTTAGGGAGTAAAATTTCTGTACAAAGCAATTTTATAAGTTAGGATACAACGTTTATGGAAGATAACGGTTTTAAGAGGACGAACACGGTCACTAAGCACTTTTGCAGCTTTCGTATTACGTTCCGAAGAATTCAGGAGGTTTGCAATTTCAAATATGGCTGGGACATCGGGCAGGAAGCAAGTCGATGCAAAAACACTTGCCAATTTTAAGATGACTATTCCGAATAAGAATATTTTATCCGACTTTGAAAATATAGTTTCACCCTATTTTCAAATGCTTACAAAGAAAACAAACAATTAAAAGACCTCCGTGACTGGTTGTTACCTATGCTGATGAATGGGCAGTGAAGGTGGGAGGATATGCGGCAGCGGAGGAAGAGGAAAGCTATATGGTGGCGGCAGAGCTGCAGGTGGAGTATGGGAGGGGGAAGTAAAAACTAGTACTTAATCACACTATATATGCAAACACTCGTTCAGGTTTTTTGTTATCCAGAAGCAACCACTTCATTACGAAAGAAGATCGGTAATGACCCAAAATTAGATGACTACCACTTGGTGCTCACAGAGAGCAAAAAGAAGGCAAGGTCGAATGGGTGGGCAAAAATCAAAAGCACACGAGGGCCAGGAGTGCTGAATATGGAATGGGATGCGGATGCCAATATGCTGTACGCCAGGGTAATCAACAAGGCAGCGGGTACTCCGGATGTAGTGATGGCTGATTTTATCGAGTATTTGTTTGCTCATCATAGAGAGGTCATCAAAGCGGTGAACATACTCCCAATTAGCTAGCCTATGAAAAATGAACTTTCGTTGCACGAGGCGATTGTTGTCGCTCTTATCAATATTGATAAGAAAACTTTCTCCGCAACCTTCGATGAAGTCGCTACTTTTATCGACAAACGGGGCTTATTTCCAATTAGGAAAGCTGGATGTACTATGTTGGAACAGGTAATGCTGCGTGCGACACAATCTAAAGGCCGCTATCATTATTTGTTTCATCAGATAGATGACCAAACCATACAGCTAAAGAGTTTCCCGCCTATTGAGAAGAAACCAACGAAGAAGAAAGTTGTAGTAGATGGAGTAGACTTATCAGCCTATACGAAACACAAAAAGCCCATTGCCAGGCTGAAAAAGAACGAACGGATCCTTCACTAAACCATAAAACTATTTACTATGAGTGATTTTAAATTGATTGCGATAAGGCCCAGAAAGGGATGCAGTCCGAAATTCTTAAAGGTTTTAAAAGAGGATGTAATCTATAAATTCTACAACGACTATATTATTGAGACTGAGGGTGGTGTTAAGGATGGTGTTTCAATTGGGGAAATTTCAAAAGTCGTTTACATTTCGACAGTACCTAAAGACTTATTTAAGCTCAAACCATCCGATATTTCTATAAATATTTCTGCGGTCGTTGGTAAGAATGGCTCTGGGAAGAGTAGCCTGATCGAATTGTTCTACGTTGCAGTTTTTAATTTATCTGTAATGAAAGGCGTTATATACGATGAGATAAGCAAACAAAAAAAGCAATTAACAGTAGATGCAATGGAGGCGAACATTAATGTTGACATTGTTTACCAAATAGATCAATATCAGTTTGTCCTATCATTAACAAATAGGGAAATTGATTTGCGAAAATTTGATGAAGGTAATCTAACCGATAGTCAACCGCATATTGAGCTAGAAGACTTTTTTTATTCAATAGCGATCAACTACTCACATTATGCATTAAACTCTAGAGAAATTGGACACTGGATAGATTATGTGTTTGTTAAGAATGATGCTTATCAAACGCCTTTAGTTTTAAATCCGTTCAGAAATGAAGGTAATATTGATATAAATACCGAAAATTATTTAACAAGATCTAGGTTAATTGCAAATGTATTATCAGAAAATGCAAGCTTGCGAGTCTTAGCTCCGACTAAAGAGGTTTTAAAAGTGAAATTCTCAATCGATCAAGATAAATTCAAACTTACTAAACGCGAGCAAAAATTATACGATAACAATATTGACTTTGTTATTGAAGAAATCATAAAGGTCTATGTTGGAAAGGCAAATTTGCGGTACAGAAACTATTTTTTGTTTGAAGAAACTAAAAAATATATATTTAAAAAGCTTAGCCGAATCTGTTTAAAATACAATCACTATAGAGGCTACCGGAAATACTTTCTGAGTACAAGCAATTTGCCGGGTTTATCGGATTACTTCATTGCATTAAAGGACGATAATAGCCACATTACTTTTAAACTTCGGCAAGCAATATACTATTTGTTGTATGCGAGTTGTATCACAAAACATCAAGTTGGAAAGATATTGCCTGTATCTTCTTTTGCTGAAAAATTAGTCAAATTACACAAAGAGAAGGACCTTAGCCTTATTGAAATAATACCACCATCTTTTTTTATAATTGAATTGTACTTTGATTCAGAAGAAAATAATTTCGATCGACTAAGTTCAGGAGAGAAGCAAAAAATTTATAGCATTTCGTCATTGACCTACCATCTTTATAACTTAGATACTGTTAGGAAACCGAAAATACCTGCAAAGGATACTAAGAAGAGAATTATCAAATATCAAAAGGCAAATATCATTCTCGATGAAATCGAACTATATTATCATCCCGATTTGCAACGAAATTTCATTAAAGACTTGTTAGATCGATTAAACTCAATCAAGTTTCAACACATAGATGGAATAAATCTGGTGTTCGCTACACACTCTCCTTTTATACTTTCCGATATACCTAGTCAAAACATACTTAGGTTAGTTGAGGGTAAGCCAGAAGCCTATATTGCAAGTGAAAAAACATTTGGTGCCAATATCCATGAATTACTCGCAAATGATTTCTTTTTAGGGAAAAGGTACATAGGTGAACTCGCTCATTCTACAATTGTTTCGCTTATCGAAACAATAACGTCAAGAAAGACGATAATATTATCGGAAAAAGATCAGTTTTTAGATATGATCAATTTGATTGGAGAACCTTTTATTCGAACAAAATTGCAGGAGATGGTACTCGAAAAATTACATGAAACCGATGTTGGTAAAATTGAGCAAAAAATAAGACTGAAGGAGAAAGAACTAGGAAGTTTAATGGAAGAGTTAAAAAAGGCAAAAGAATGATACTAATTCCCAACACAAACATCCAGAGCATAAGCAAAAATTATACTTCGTCAATCACTGATGAGGTAATGCAAAGGGTTCAAGTGTTAGCTGGTCTGATTACATTACTGAAATCGGCAACAGTTATCACTGAGACAGAGATTGGAGACAACTATAACAAATATAGGAAAGCGCTTGGCCCGCTACTTAACATTAAAAAACTGGTTACGAAGAATAAAATAGAATTAATAAATAATATAAACAACAATAGGAATAATGTTGACCAAAGAATTGATTTAGTAAAGAGTGGACTTGGCAAAACTGACCTTCGGTTACGAATTGAAGACCTAATTTCGTCTATTCCCATAAATCTCAAAAAAAAGCAGGATGATTTTGTAGTGTATTCAAAACTTGCTAAACCAGATGAAGTGTTTAAATACCTTTTTAGCTACGATGACTTTTATTCCGATATTATTTCTCCCATTGCGAAAGAATTAGGAGTTGTAGTTTGCCCATACTGTAACAGAAGTTATATTACCCATGTAAAGGGCGCTGGAAAAAAAAGAATTATAGGTCCAACATTTGACCATTTCTTTCATCAAGCAGAAAACCCTCTATTAACGCTTTCTTTTTATAACTTAATTCCCTCCTGCTCATTATGCAACTCAAATTTGAAAAATCAGAAAAAATTTGAACTCGAATTTAACTTGCACCCATATTTTTACGAGATGGGGAATGATGCTTGTTTTGATTTTGAAATCAAACTACTCGGTACTAGTAAAAAGAAGGAAGTGGTTTTTTGTCCCAAAATAAGAATTAAGGTTAAATTGGGAACCGATAAATATAAAAGACTGGTCAAGACTCCGGGCAATAAAGACTCTGGGAGTTTAGATGTTTTTAAGCTTGGAGACATTTATGCAAGTCACTATGATACAGTCGAAGAAGTACATACAAAATTTGATGTAAATAGCCCCCATTATGTTAAGTCGATTGCAGATCAACTAAAAATAATGGGGGTAGGTGAAGATGAATTTTACCGTTTTCATTTCGGCAATTACTTTAAAGAAGATGATTTCCATAAGCGACCTTTAGCTAAACTGACAAAAGATATTTATAATAAAATGAAAGCAATTGCTGCCGTTTATTAGACTATACAAAATATGGAAATCAACGATACACTCATATTCTTGCTTCTAATTTCCATTGGGGTTTGCATCTGGCTGTTCATCAAACTAAGAAGGGAAAGAAACAGGCGTAAGACAGTAAAAAAGGAGAACCAGCAGTTACTTGCCGATAATATCTTGCTGCGCAATGAAAATCTAAAGTTTCAGCTGCAGCCGCACACACTAAACAATATACTGGCAAATCTCAAGGTTTTTTCCAACAAATTGAATAAAGGGTTGGATTCACTCTCTGAAACACTGGAGTACATTATTTACAAAGGTAATAACCACCTGGTAAGTGTGCAGGATGAGTTGCATTTTATAAAGAAATACATGGAGCTGAACGATCTGTTTATCCATGAACTAGATGCCATACAGGTAGATACCGCAAAGGTCACAACAACTTCAAGACATTATTACACGCCCTGCATTCCTCACCTTATTACTGCCTATTTCATAGAAAACGCATTTAAGCATGGCGACATGAACCACCCAGAGTTTTTAAGGATAGAGCTCCATCTAACCGACCATCACTTTGCCCTGAAAGTAGCCAATAAGGTAAAGCGGCAAACACTGAAATCGAGCGGCGGCCTCGGGCTTAAGAACATGACAGAACGCCTGGACCTGCTGATGCCAGGCAAATATGAGATAGACAGGAATGCCAGTGAACAAGATTACACAACCACACTCAAAATCTACTTCTAACATGGCTAAACTGAAAATAGCGGTATTGGAGGACAATCCAATTTTTCTTAAAGAGCTGGTAGGAAACTTAAGGCTCACCGAACAGGTAGAGATACTGGTTTATGATGATGTTGCCGACTCTTTTGTAGACAAGGTAAAAGAGAAAAAGCCGGAGGCTTTGTTGCTTGATATTCGCCTTGGCGGTTCAATAAATGGGATTCAGGTGGCAGAAATACTAAAACTGCCGGTGCTTTTTTTGAGTGCCGAAAGAAGGGATTACCTGGAAGAGATTGACAGGCTAAAATTGATAGGTACGTTCCCGGTTGAAGAGATCGGCAAAACACCAGATACCGAGAAATTAAAGACCATTTTACGCACTTTCATACCTCGGGTAAGGGAGTATCAGAAAACACAAAAAGTATTCATAAAACCCAAAGGAGAGGACGAGATCCTCATCAATCCTGCCGATGTCGCCTTTATTGAAACTGTAAAAAACGCAGGCAACCACAAACTGAATTTCACCAACCGGAAGCCATTGATAGTTGCTGATAAAACCTTTGACTATTTCAGGAAAAACGGCTTTCTTGAAGAAAAGTTTTACCACATTGACAGACCCTATCTGGTCAACATAGCACACGCTGTTTATAATGCCGATTCGGTTGATATCCAATTTATAGACGATAATGGAAAAGCAGCCTCAATTTCACTAACCATACCAGACGATAAACGCAAAGAGGCACGAAAATTACTGTCGAAGTAGCCGCTTCATCCCTGTAAAATGGCTCTTAAACCCTGTTCAAGGGTTTTCAACGTCCTGCATTTATTCTACCTCAAGAATCGTATGACATTTGTTCTATCAAAACGATACACAAATGTCAACACTCACTACATCTACAATTGAGGCTGAAATTTCAGGAAAGGGTTATGCTATTATTCGCTACCCGGATTCTACAAACAAGGAGGCGATACTAGCCACTTTAGGCGATGTTATCCAAACTACTGAAATCCGGGAAAATCCGAAAAGTACCCGTTTGCTGGCTTCCAATCAGCCGATGGATTTCCATACAGATCATAATGCGGCAAACTTTATAGCATGGCATTGCAACAGCCAATCGGCAACCGGTGGCGAAAGTCTGCTGATTGATACCCGGCACATCCTTGCCAGATTTTCTGAAAGTACATTGTCCTTACTACAGGAAATAAATGTGCAAACACATAAAGTGTTCTACGACGACAAGCTATCTATACCCCTGTTATTGCCAACAGATGATCTGGCTGTTTTTGCGATGTATTACGCCTCATGGCTTATCGGGCCGCAGGCAGATATAAAACACACCAAAGCGTTAGAGAAATTTCAAGAGGAATTACTAGAAGCTAAGCCTATAGAGATATTGCTATCTGAAGGAGATATGCTCATTATAGACAACCACCGGATGCTACATGGCAGGGCTGGATTCCCACCTAACTCTAACCGATGGCTTACCCGTTATTGGCTCAAACGAAGCAACATAAATATTTTTTAACTCCCAAAACAAAACCAAAATGCAAACACAGACAAAAGTAATGCTGGTAAAACCAGCCCCGATCAGCGCAGAATGGATTTCTTGGCTGATCAATGAAAAAGGGATAATGCCTGAAATAGCAAGCATAGACCTGGAAATGATAAAAATGAAAATTGCCATGCCGGATGAAGGCGAGTGCTGGACAAAAGAACAATGCGGAGATGCTGAGGTAGAGTACAAACGCTTCTTGCACCTGAACAAGAAGTTCCTGAAGTCGGCAATCGTACCAACCGATGTTATAGACACCATGTGGCATTACCACATACTGGATACCAGGGCTTACCACAAAGACAGTGAACAGGTTTTTGGCGGCTATTTTCATCACTTCCCCTATTTCGGTTTGCGTGGAGATGAGGACAAACAAAACCTGATCAATTCGTTTGAGCAAACAAAAGACACCTACGAAAAGGAGTTTGGTGAAAAGATGCTAAGGGATAGCCATACCGGTTGCTGGCATGATTGCCAGGGAAGGTGCTGGCACGCTTGCGCTAATGAAGACAATAATAAATAATACGCCAAATCCAATTATGAAAAAAGCACTCGTCATTTCATACAATATAATCAGGGAAAATGAAATGGACTACCCTTTATCCGTTGCTTCTATTGTTAATCATGCCCAAGGTGACATTGAATACGGTAGCAGTTTCATTGTTGATGAAAGACACTTTAATTTGTTTTCCAACAAGAATGAGCTAGGTAATTTTGGAAATTATCTCGACCCAATCGACCTAAATAAGTATGATATAATTGCTGTTTCATGCTTTGTTTGGAATGAATATCTAACTAACCCACTTCTGAACCTTATCCGGGCGAATGGTTACAAAAACAAAATTGTACTTGGCGGGAGTCAAATTACTTATGCAGATAAACAGCAACTAAAAAGCCTGTATCCGCAATGTGATATTTTTATCACCGGCTATGCTGAAGCTAGCTTTGTAGAGATACTAAAATGCAAGGGTGAATATAAAGACATTTATAACACACAGGTCGACTTTAGTGCTGTTACGTCACCTTTTTTGAGCGGAGCATTACCCCTGTCACAAGGACAAAAAATGATACGTTGGGAAACGAAAAGAGGCTGCCCTTATAAGTGCTCGTTTTGCGCCCATCGCAATTTGGAAAACGGAAGAGTATACGATCTGCAGCTAGAGAAATCATTTCAGGAATTAAGCTTGTTCAAGGAGAAAAGTGTTAAACGAGTCAATGTATTGGATCCGGTTTTTAACATGCGGGATGCATACTTGCAAATTGTAAATGAGATTGACAAGCTGAATTTTCATGATACAGTGTTTACCTATCAGTCGAAAATTGAGTTGCTGGCTAAAAAAGATGGTCAGACATTTTTAGATTTAGTAGAAAAGACAAATGGTCATTTGGAATTCGGGCTACAAACAATTGTACCGGAAGAGTATCAAGTTATAGACCGGAAAAATGATATCAATATCATTAGGGAGCAAATGGAAAAATTAAGAGAAAGGGGTACGTCATATGAAGTAAGCCTTATTTATGGTTTGCCTAATCAAACCGTATCTAGTTTTAAACAGAGTATTGAATTTGTCAAAGAAATGGGGTGCCAAAAAATTACAGCCTGGCCATTGATGCTTTTAAGAGGAACACCGCTATTTTCGGAAAGAGAAAAATGGAATCTAAATCAAGAAATAATAGGAGAGTACGATATCCCGGTTGTTACTTCTGGAAATAGCTTTGGAAAGGACCAGTGGCTGGAAATGGCAGAAATTGCGAATAAATTACATGCTAATAGTAGGATTTAGAATTTATTATATCGTCAGGATCACACAATTTTTTGGCAAATAATACCTTTTTTGCCAAAAATTTGCAGTTGTATTTTATTGAAGGCAAAACACAAATTTTAATTAGCCAATCAATTTTCCTCAATTAACCACTCTGCGCGCTGCTCCCATATTTCCTTTTTCCCATTGTCCAATGACATTTTTTCAACCTTTAACTTCCCATCAATATCAACCGAGAATGTAAATTTCACTTCAGCTTTCCCTGCTGACTTTAGCGGTAAACCATCTAATGTCATTTTCACCAAAATAGTATTTTCTGATGCTTTCCCAGCCTCGCCATATACTATGTCTGTCTTACTCTTAGTTTGATTATTTGTAGCAGTTCGAACTATGGTTGAAAAAGTCGCCGGAAGTGATGCCCCTTTTTTAGCCATTATTTTAATGCCATCATTAACAAGGCTTACCCCTACCGAGTATTTTAACTTATACTGCTTGATCAGCTTTAAATCATTGGCAACTTTTTGAACACTTAAATTATTTGGAGCAATGTCAAAGGCATTTTGAACCAATTCAGGTTTGTTGGTAGCTTTTGCCTGGTAAACAATATCATGAGCTAAATAATCGCGGGTTCTTAATAAATTGTTTTCCTCAACTTCAAATTTAGTTATGTAGTTAATTGACTTGAGTGGCTCTAACAGTGTTATCAATCTCAAAAACTCGTTTTTAAATGCCAAAATAACATCAGTCTCATCTTTAATTATTAATACGTTCTCATTATTTCTACTTTCAGCATAATATGTCCAATTATAAGAACCATTTATTAAGGTCTCATTGTCTATAATGCAAAATTTGTTGTGCATCGGGTTTTCCAAATCCGAAAAGTAAAAATCGCAACCACAATTTACTAGTTGTTGAAATCGTAAACCTGCTTCTCTATTATTGATATAATCATTATGCAAGATCAACTTCACTTCAACTCCTTTGTTGAGTTTTTCCAAAAGTTTATTAAATAGCTCTTGATTTGTGAACCAATAAACTGCGACATAAATAGATTTTTGGGCATTTTCAAGCTCAAAAAGAATTTTCGACCGGATACTTTCAAAGTGAGCTTTTACCATTTTTTGTTTATTATAAGTGAGATTTTATGGATAGTGTTTGTAACTGTTTTAATGCATTTGTTGCCAACATGAGCTAGCTAATTTATTTTAAAGTGCAAAGATGCTATGCATGTGTGCGACGGTACTGCACAAGTTTTTTTGCATTAGAAAAGCCCACCTAATTCACTATTTCTAACATTTTCCATCCCCACTGCTCCTTCTCTTTGTTATACGATTTAATTGCCTTTCCACTGACAGGCTGACCATCTTTTAGGTTAAATTTTGACACCAGTGATGCGGGCACAAATACCTTTTCGACGAAGCCAATATTTTTGCCTGTAGGTATTTTTATAAAACCCTCAATAGTTTTGAAAAATTTGTCTTGGAAGTCTTTGTTTTCAACTTTCTGCAAAGTATTCAGTTTGTAAAACCCTTCATCACCTCCCCCATTAAATCGGACATTCACAACATCTCCGGGTTCCAATTTATTTACATATCTATCGAACTTGAAAAAGCCATGTTTTGTTTCAGATGCGATAAAATTGGCAATCTTTTTGTCATTGTTTACAAATTCAATAATCACAGGCTCTTCTGGAATGTCGGAATAGAGTATTGATTCAGCAATATGAATATTCTGTTCGTAGTATTTTTTGTTATTCCCATCGGCCTGCGTATTTATATACCACTCCTGTGCCATCCATGTATTCACAATGCCGGGAATACTCCATAAATGTTCTTTTCTTGTTTTTACAAGTTGAAGTACTTCGTTTTTTGCCTCTTCGAATAATTTTTCAGCAATGAATAAGGAAGCAATCTTTTGATGAACATTAACTAGAAATTCAGCGGGAGTTTTACACGTTAATGCTTTACAATAACAGGCAATCTTTAGGCTCCTATTGTCATCGAAGGCATCTGCCAAAATATCCCATACCCAAAAGTCATTCTTCTTCTTTTTAGCGAATGGTAGCAAAGCCGACAATATATTGTCTTTCTCACCCAAAGCCAATAACAACTTTGCTTTATAAAATTCCGTGTAAGTATACTCAGGATGCGATTCATTTATCCTATCCAGTTGTTCAAGAAATAACCTTGCCTTTTGTTCATCAAAATGCAAACCCTCACCAGGGTTTTGTTGGGGCAACAGATGCTTGGCATAGGCGAGGTATGCTTGTTCTACCAGAGACATAAGCTCTTTCCCATTGGGCATTTTTTCTTTCAGATAATCTTCGTCTCTGAAATTTTCAAAATTCCACCAATCCGCAAATTGAATATAATTGCCGCTGTCCTTTAAGATTTTATGAAACGCTTTATACAGAAAGGAACATCCTTCAGTCTTTACCGGCAGATGCATTGATCCCACCAACGGTAGTAATACGGAGGCATGGCCAATAATCTTATTTTTTTCGGGAAATGGTAATGTAGCCCAGTCGATGTTTTTAACTAGTGAAAACAAATACTTACCAATTATCCAGCAAACATTTTCAAAAAGCATAACCTCATCCGCAGGCATATTTAGGCCTGCAATTTCAGATAGCCTGTTTTTTATTTCCTCATGATCAGCAGAATCAATACCTACTTTAATGAAGTCAACAAGCACCCAGCTAAGATTCCTTTTAGCCCAAATGTCGTCCGGTGTTGAGGATAGTTCAATCGTCGCCGTTTCATAGGCTTCGTTAAGCTTTCCTGATTTCCTGAGTTCCTTAATTTCTTTAGCAGGCATATTCTTGTTTTTTAAAGGTTTCTAATGCCTTTTGAATGTCTAAAAGCAGGGCAGGGCTATTAGTCCGATTTTGTATCGGCAGAATTCGTCCAAAGAAGCCTTTACCATTATATTCGAAATCTAAAACCGCTGTCTCCTGTAGTCGTTTAAATGTGTAACGTTCTTTATACTGCTGGTGGTCGATTTCATTTATTAAGATATCGATTTTGCTAAATAATTGTACTATGTCTTCGAAGAGTGACCTTGTAAATGGAAATTGTTCTTCCAATTCAAAGTCAAATTCAATTTTAGAGCCAATTGTTTCCGCGCTATTCCTTTTAATCTCAACTTTTGGTAAATGATTCAATGCTTCCGAAATGGTTGCATTGAAAGCCTCGTTAGAAGACTGATTTAGCATAGGTGAAATCGGATTTCGGAATTCGTATTTCCCATTTATAAACGTTTTGAATATAGCACTACAGTCTTCCAGCTTACATGAATAACGTATTTCATATCCTATTCTCTGCCAGTTTGTGATTTCAATGTATTGTTTCTGGAGGGAGTGACGGACTTTTATGAAATGATCTTGCAACTGTAGAGGCTGCTCAAGCAAATTAAAATGAGTTAATTGAATCAGTAAGTCTTCGTCAAGACTGATAATCTCACTCTGAATACTATTGCCAGTTAGTTCGCTTAATGAATTAATTACATTATCATTCAAAAACGTCATTGATGAATAAGAATTAAAAAATGGTGCGTTCAGAGCATACAATGATTTAGATGCTCTCGTAATAGCTGTATAAGCCCAACGATAGAAATCTTTATTGGTTTTGCCTGCCCTTCTTTGTTCGTCTAAATAACAATTGAAGTCTTGCGCATTATCATTATCCCATACAGTAAACACATTATCCCACTCGCCACCTTGAGCTTTATGACAGGTAACTGCATACCCATACTTCATCAATAGGCAGTTGAAGTACTCGTCGTTCATGATGGCTTCTTTAAACTCTTCTGTTTTAGGCTTTAATCCTTTATGTCTCGAGGTGAAATCAACATATAATGCCTGCGTTTCCTCGGGCTTTAAATAGTTATCGCCATATAGAAAGTTTTCAAGCATCTTACCTTTCACGATTTTATTACTGCTTTCTGCATCCGGAAAAACTAATTCTACATCACGCCAATAGAGGGTTACTGGATTTTTACCTCTTAATGCAATGGTTCTTTGAGTAACTAATGTGCTAACGTTATTTACTACGGCAAACTCGCCGTTAAATATCCCTTTGCGGTAATTGTTGCCGCCCATAATTACGATGTCATTTTTCTGAACAGGCAAATTTGCATTACCAAATCGTCGCTCGCGTATCTGTAAATTAAGGCCGAGGCAGGTTTTGTTTTTGCTTGCAATAATTATTTTAGGGCTTGCGGCCTCTTGCCATAAATCCAGGATTGCTGAATAAGATGGATTGAATATATCCTTACCATTAGCCCGTAAATTGAAATCGTTGAAAAAACCGGATGAAATACTCTTCCTGATTTTTGCAGCAGCAACCAATATACCACTGCTTCCATCTTGTCTTTTTACTTCCTTGATTTCAGTTTCTTCTGAAACGATGCCAAATTTATCTTTTAGATATTCAGGTTCAAAGGCTTTGGAACTGTTATCACCAACCGGTGGCAACTGACAGGGATCGCCGACAAAAATTATTTTCGATCCTACTTTTTCATGCGTAACTCTTGAATAAGAAATTAGATCTGATAGCAAAAGGCTGGTACCAAAACGGAAAAACTCCCCTTCGCTTTTAGCATCTGAAAGCATAGAAGCCTCATCAACAATAAAAATCTTACCGGTAACATCAACGTTATTGCGAATTTTGTAATAATAATAAAAAGAGTCGCCCTCTTCAACTTCTACCATATCTTCAAAACTAAATATGGTTTTGTGTATAGTGTACGCTTCTTGTCCCGTCTTTTCACGGATTACTTTAGCCGCTCGACCAGTTGGTGCCATTAAAGCAAAGTCTTTTTCTATTGCATTTAGATATTCGACCAATCCTTTCAAAATAGTAGTCTTACCACTTCCGGCATATCCTTTCAAAATAAAAACCTGGCTTGGACTACCCAAGAAAGCCTCAAGCTTTGCTAATGCAGTTTCTTGGCCTGGGCTTAGGTTAAGGTGCTTGAAATGATTAAATATGCTCATGACGTTAATTTCTGTACAAATGTGGAATTAATATGTGCAGCCTTAATGCACAAAAAGGGGAAATTTAGAACGCAACCGTAATTAATTCGGCCATATAAACGCTGTATTTATTTTACATTCATTAACCCATTGTATATTATGGTGTTTAAAGAGATTACGATTTGAGCGTTGATACTAATTTTTTCTCCAGTTGTTGAATTCGCATGCACAATATCATTACGCTTTTTCAAAATTTGACTTAGTTCCTTTTCTGACAATTTTTCCTGCGTAATAAAATCAAGTGTGTTTAAAATTTTATAAATCCACGGTAAATTCCTTTTTGATTCTAAAACTGTTTTTGTCCTCCTGTAAAATCCCGGGTTGTTTTCATCTTCAATAAATCTTCGCAGTCGTCGATTATCTACTCTAAATTCAAATTTATATTTGTCAGCTTTGTCTTCAATTTTAATTGGGTTTTCGACATTTATTATTCGGTTGGACAAATTTTCTAAAACAGAAAAAAGGAAAAGAAAGCTCGCACTAAGACTAGTGTCTGCAATTTCATTACGAAGTAGAGCATAACTTAAATCAAGCCATTTAATTACTTCATCTACAAATTCCTTCGGTAATGGATTTGCTGATTGTTTGTAATTTTTTCTTGGAAAAAGTTCTTTTTTTATAAAATCAAGTTTTACATAAAAGTCTTTTAGAAAGCATCTACCCAAACAGTTGTCAATTGTAGTAATAAAGTTCCCTATTGATTTAACGGTAAACTGTGGGTCAATACTATTGGCTGGTGATTCTTTAATAATAAATGCATCTACCTTTTCATTCCATAGTCCTTGTAAGTTCCATATTTTAGTTGTCGCTGAGAAGATTATTACCTGAATACCAGGGTTAACATCTTTAATTCTTTGCAGTAATTTGAAACCAGTAATATCCTGAATATTTGTTGATGTAAAGTCATCCGGATGAAGGCGAAAATCTAAAATGACCAAATCAATGTCATCTTCCCTGATCTTACTTATGGTTTTTTCAATAATTTCTTCTTGCGATACTTTTTTTATTTCATCCCCTAAATATTCAAAGGAGCTGAATCCATTTATGTCACAGAGAATCGTGCACAATATTTCATACCATCCCTTTTCAGCATCGTCATCTACATATAAAATTTTAGGCGCTCCTTTAAAGGTTAATCTCAACTCATTTTGGTCAACTCTAGGTATTTTACCTATTGGATAAATCGTGCTTAGATATTTAAAATAAAGCTGAGTATTTATTTTTTCAACTACTTTTTCAATGGCATTGTTGTCTGCACGAATAGCATTTGCCCATCTATAGATTGCCCATTCATTACTTATGCTATGATTGTCCTCATAATTACCAGGGACATCCAGCTTGAGCTTTGCCATTTCCTGGGGTAGTTCGGTTAACTCTGATGGCTCATCGTTTGATTGTATTGCATCATTGATTGCATCCAAATTATACTCTATTAACTCTACATTTTTTATTTTGAGGATATTAAAGCACTCATTATTAACGAGTTCATCCATTCCAACAAAGCTGTAGATATAAATTGGAGTACACTGATTCGGAGTAGCTGTGCACCTGATATGTGTCGCAAACCTTAAACCATGAAAGTCAGATAACGAACTTCCAAAGCAGAGGGGAATAAATATTTTGTCATATTTCTTTTTCTGGAACCACGCTATTGTTTTTTCATGAAAATAGGCATCTGTTCCACCATTTAAGATCTTATAATCAACTTCTTTGAAAACGTATGGCAAATGATTAGCGATTGTTCTCGCGAACAAAATTCCACTTGGATTTCGATCGAGAAGATCTTTCGTTTCAAATGTGTTGTTTGCACTTATTAATCTTTCAACGTAGTCATGTTCAATGTTCGGATTTTTTCCATACAACAAATATCTTAGATCGTTGTTCTCATCTAAAGAATGGCGAATAAACTCATCTAAGTTTTGATATAAAACTGCAACTGGTAAGTAAGCCACGTTGTTATTAAGTGAACGTTCGTTTTTGCTTCCACTAAAAAAGACCAAAGAAAACTTTGAATTTTTTTCAGCAAAAACTTCTAAATCTTTCCTTATTTTCAAGGCATCTTTGTCATGTTTATTAAAGTCGGCGTCAAAAAATGATTCATGAAAAAGAACGACATTCCCCTCGGAAAAAATTTTCTTTCTTTCCTCGTCATTTCTCACCTCGCTATATTGATAAATAGGATGGACAACACCAGCGTATTTATCAAATTTTTCGTGCGTCCAGTTGTATCCGGTTTGTCTTGATTTTTTATCATCAAAAATGTAAATCATGCGCCATTTATTTAAACACTAATTGGTACTCAACTCCTTTAACGTCGCTTAATTTCTTAGCTATTCTTTCTTCACCATCCCATAAATTTATCCTTGCATGTTCATCGTTTCCAAAATCAGCCTGAATATATAGATCACATAAGCCGTTTACCTGATTTTTAATAAGGTCTGTATGCGATTGACCAATTCTTTCTAAAGTATTTCTTATTGTCTTCAAATAAACCGAGTTCTCATGATGAATAGAAAAGATTATACAGTCGTCAAGATCCTTCAAAGAAATTTTCACACTGGGTTCTTCCAGATTTTGCGTTGTTGAAGTATCGAGAATTATTTTTATGATTTTTTCGTACGCCTGCAACAACTTATCAACGTCGGTAAAAAACTCTATATTTTCAACGATAGCGGAAGTGTCAAAACTGATCTTATCGTTCCAGCCTTTCCTAGTATTTGCGTTCTCTACCAAACGCTTTAGCGAATTATCTCGTCTTATGTGAAATAGACATTTGAAATAAATCACTAATTGGGAAAAGGTGCCCACCCTTGTACCGAACAATATTGATTTGAACGCTCTATTGTTGAATTCAAATCCGAAATTCTCAGTCTTTGCGATCAAATCATTGCCAGGGTTAGGAACAACACTTTGGCTATTTGCACTCCATTCCAGCAAATCTGGAGATCTCCAGTTAATTTTTACCTTGTCTGAAGCCCATTCCCTTCCACCGTTTATATAAACATTTATTAATGCCCAAATATTCTTCGGTATTTGATACCGTGTTGCGAGTTGCCGGAAGGAAACAGATAGCAGTTGTTGAAATACTTCAATGTTAAAAGTGTCCATTCCACATCTTTCGTTTACAGAGCAAAGTCCATCCTCGTCAAACTCGTGACATGTATATTTAAGAATGGGGTCTTGATTGTAAGCTCTTAAAAACTGAGAAAGTTGCGTTGGATTATTATAATCAGGCAAATCTGCTTGTTGGAATGGAAGGTGTGTTTCAATTGCTCCATTTTCAGGAATAACATTTTCATTTTCTTTATCAATATGTTGACTTGCCTGATTGGATTCGATTATTTTGTTTTCATTTTTGAAATTACTTAATTCACAATTCAGTTTTTCAGTCAATCCTTTTTCCAATCTTTGAATTACATCAGAACTACTGCTTGACATAGATTCATCAACAATTTTTACAACAAGGCCCTTATCATAAAAAACAACACAACTCAACTCTATGATTAGTTCTCCTGTGTTTTTATTAACGAAAGGAAAAATGTTCTTTGTTTCTCCATCAGCTATAACGTACTGCTCACGGCCGCGAAAAACAGCTTTAAATATTCTTGGTTCATTTAAGTTGATGTTTTCCTCAATTTTTCCAGCTTTGTATTTTATGTTCTCTATTTTTTGTTTTACATCTTCGATTTCCTTGCGAATTCCGTCATCATCCCCAAGCTTTTTAATCTCGTTTAAAGCAAGGGCGAAAAACCTATCCTTATTGTAGGGATCTAACTTTTTGCTATTGATTATATCAGCAATGAAATCAATTTTAGATTTATTCATCGGTCAATGTTGTTAAATTTTCTTGTTTATAGTATACATCCATTGCCTTATCGATGCCTTCGCTTTCCCAAATTTTGATTATCATGTCGAGGGATAAATAATTACTAACAAGGGATAAAAATCGACCTTCCAACTTTATATACGAATCACAGTCAGCACCCTTGACCATCCTAAGGTAATTAAGTTTCCCGCCAATTACATTTGCCATATCCGGTTTGCCCTTCACCGGAGTAGTTTTGCTGGCAAAGTAGGATGGCAAAAAGTAGCTGTATGCCCTGTCGTAGCCATACCGTTCCCAGTTATATAGCCACATGCGTAACTGCTTAATGTAGTTTTGGTTAACATTAACGGTTTTATTCACAATAAGCCCGGTGACTTCTTGCCTAAAAGCAGCCTGTTGTAATCTTACCTTTGATTCTTTGATGTGAAATCCCTGTTCAGCAATAATTCGCCTCAACTCTTTAATAAACTCTCCGTCTTCCTTAAATATATTATGCTGAGATGAAAAAGTAATATCATCGGCATAGCGAGTATACCTAAGACCAAAACGCTTGGCTACTCCGGCTAGAAGATAGTCGAGACGCTGGCAGATAACATTCGTAATTAGCGGTGAAGTTGCAGCACCCTGTGGCAATACATTTCTTTTGACTTTATGCCACTCACCATCAATGAGACGCTCTACAGTCATTTCTGTACAACATAATGCTGATACCATATTGGCCAATTGTTGTCTACCTGCCGTAATTGTATTCCACCATTGGGAAGTCGATTTTTGGAGTCGTACCTTTTTGATTGGATTATTCTGAGCTGCTATTACTGCCTTAAGTTGTTTCTTTAACTCCAAAAGGTGATTTACTCGATCAGAACCATTTTTTGTACTAATACCAACCGTCACTATACTAACCCAATCGTCTATCTGATTTTCTGGCAGACTAACAATTTTTTCGAACTGCTCTATCACATCTAAGGTGCGTTCAGTAATCTCTTCCGTGAAAATTGAATTATTGGAAGTGCTCAAATTGAACGGCGCTAATTGCAGACACTTCCATACCCTTGCCTGGTCTATACTTGGAAAGAAATCTTTCAAATCGATATTATAAACGTAATTACGGCCAACATGCGTTTTGGCATTGTCGACAATTGATTTCCCTTGGACAAAGCCTTTTGCAGCATCGTGTGGTGTAAACACGCATTGGAGTATTAGGTTTAGGCAACGTTGTATTAACGAAAGTCCCCTAACGGGTGAATGAATCACTCTGACACCACCAGACTTCTTCTTAATTTCAAATTTCCTGTATCGTCTTCCTGAAACTTTAGGGTTGGCATAATACGTTATCTGCTTTAGCTCGAACCGTTTACAATTCGCTCCGATTAGTAGCTCTTTGGCATAGTTTAGTAATTCTACAAATTCTTCTTTTGTAGACATTGTGGCAAATTCTTGCCTGATGTGGGCTATATGTATGGGTGCGAGTTGCATGATATATAATCAGATTAAGAATGTCCGTTCCTTATTCTTTGTGTATGAAACATCATCAATCTCTAATAACTATAATAGTAATAGCTAATAGCGATAAAGAATTAATAACTAATAATGTCTAGTAGCTTTGACTTCAATAGCGATATAGCTAAAGTGTCAAGGAAATTACACCTAGAACATTTCGCTAGGAAGCACGCCCCCTAGCCATCTGCCGATCTGTTACCAGATAAAATCCGGTAACCAGCAGACACAAATCAATATTGTGGAACGGACATTCAAAGAACTGAGTGCAAAGCAAACAACGAACTGTGCAGCCTTACTGCACAATAATAATTAAAAATGTGTTTCTTTGTTGTCATTACACTTCAAAAAAGATGGCAACCACAAAGAATCCGCTAATACGGTACAAAATACTAGACAAATGCTTCCGAAATCCGTACAAACGGTATTTCATTGATGATCTTATAGAGGCTTGTAATGTTGTACTGATGGAAATAGATGCTGAGAGTAAAGGTATCAGTAGGCGGCAGATTTTGGATGACATAGCATTTATGGAGAGTAGCGAAGGTTGGAATATTGATTTACAGCACCTGAAGGACGGAAGACGAGTTTATTTTAGGTATGAGGACATTAAGTACTCAATCAATAATATGCCGCTTAATGAGGTTGAAATAAACCAACTTCAATCTGCCATGCAAATACTTAACCAGTTTACCGGTATGCCTCAGTTTGGCTGGGTGAATGAAATGCTACCTAAGCTGCAGCAAGGTATTTCAACGACAGAAAGCCAAAAACAAATCATCAGTTTTGATTCCAACCAGTATCTTAAAGGGATTGAGTATTTATCAGTTTTATACAATGCTATTTCATTTAAGACCGTGCTAGATATTACTTATCAAGATTTCAAATCAGAAACCCCATACCACATCGTATTACACCCCTATTATTTGAAGCAGTATAATAACCGGTGGTTTTTATTTGGAATGAATGAGGAAAATAAGAACACCCATTGGAACCTTGCACTAGATAGAATAGAGCAAATAGAACCTGCACCCGGAAAATACAAAGCTGATAAAACAAACTGGGAAGAGTATTTTGATGATGTCATTGGCGTAACCGTTCCTGAAGATGCGCCGATTGAGGACGTTGTTCTCAGGTTCTCTGGCGACACCGGCAAGTATATTTTTAATAAGCCGTTGCATGGGTCGCAAAAAGCGAAGTGGTTGGATAAGTCTCTATTGGAAGTTACAATGAAGCTTAAACTCAACTATGAATTAGAGAGATTGATATTATCATATGCAGATAGTGTAGACGTGGTATCGCCTAAAAGCCTAAAAGACACGATTGCGATAAAATTACAAAAGGCGCTTAGTAAGATTTCATAGGCTGTAATTAAAAATTTACTTCCTGTTGTTAATCTGAAACCGCTCCAAATCCTCAACAAAAAAGTTCGACATATTCCCGCCCCTTTCCACAGATAATAAAACCCTTGCTCCGCAAGGGTTTTATTATTGAAGTCAGCGGAAAGATTGAATCAAAATACATAGCCCTCCATACACAGCATTAATAAACCAACTTCCAAATAAAACAGCTACCTGATACTGGTCTTCATTTTGGAGGTGTGGTAGCACTTTGTTTTAAACTTTTTATTTAGTTTTTGAACTTAGATTGGATGCATCGGAAAATGGAGAGTATAAATATTAAATTAAAAAAATCCTTTTGCTTTATAAAAGCATAATGATATTTTTATGCTAATCTTGGCATTAATGAGAACTTAGAAAAAAGCCAGCATAAAATAATCTTTATTCTTACTATAAAAATTTGGTAAATGAGAAATACACTCGATGTTTCAATTCGTATTGATGAGATTAAATGTTATGACGAGGGTGATGGTCCTGGAGATGCTGAACCTTACTTGTGGGCATGCTTCTATAAAATCGATGGATCTACTTTTCATATAAATAAAGATGGTGTTTTGGCTGGAAGTGCAGTGATCCAACGGATGACCGGCAATCAGGGAAATTTGTATAACACTGATGTGAGCGCAGGTGACACTGTGACTGTGCCGCCTACAGCTGGCTTCTGGCAAACAAAACTAATGCCGATTCCAATCCACCCTAGTTGGGCTCCAATTGTCAAAACAGCTAAAGGTTGGGACGATATACCAGGTTATATTGGTGTTTTGTATGTATTAATGGAAGAAGATAATCTACCAAACAGCGCTGCATTGGCAGGTTATTCTAGTTTTTGTTCAACTTTTGAATTGAGACTAAATGAAACTTTGAATGCACTAGGCGTTTTTAATCCTGAAATTACGCCCGATTTAGAGAAGGGGATAAGAGACGCAGTTACAGAATCGACAAGACAAGCAATAATGGACAGCTTAAATACCGCAGAAAAACTTTGGCAATGGTTGGCAGGCCCCGATCAAACTATTGGAACTGGCGCTTTTAGAGTAAGTCATGACAAACTTGTGAATTTAGGCACCATTCCATTTTCTGACCGCTGGCGAAATGGCACAAACATAAGTGGACCTGTTGAGCTTATATTAAAAGGTCCTGGTAGGTTTATCACTAATGGAGGAGAGTGGGAGGTCAAGGGGCATATACGTGCTTCTGAAATTATTTTACATAACTACGAAGTTACTTGCGCTAAATCTTCACGATATACTGGAAAGCACTTCCGAATTAATAAACTTGGTGTTCGCGATGAGCATGGGAATGTATCAATTTTTACCAAAGGAGAGGTTATGCAAAGAATCCAACAAGGGCATCAGTTCTTTTTAAAAGGCTCTTCAGGGCGCAAATCAAGAGTAATAATTCACGAGCCAACAGGATCAGAATCAATTAATTATCGATTTTTAACAACTTCACCAGATGGAGATCCAAACAACAATCTTGAAAACCTACCAAGATGTATATAAATATTATTTTCAAGTAAACATAACTATACAATAGTTGCGATACATGTCATGAGATAGAATTGCAGCCTTCTATTTCTGCTTCTTAAACTACTGTCCTAGATTATAAATTTTCTTGAATAACTCCATCGATTGGTTCGAAATTTCGTCCGTTGATTCCACAAGAATGATAAAGGGTACGCAAAGCGAGAGCGATGGCACCCTTTATCATTCTTTACTCATTTGCCTTACCCGTTTTAACTTTTCACTTCTGCATATCGTTGCAGAGATGCCTGTATACGCTTTTTGATGCGCGACGCAAGCAACCGAGGGGCTAATACTTTTACGTTTTCGCCAAACCCCAGTATTTCTCGCTCTAGTTCAAAATTTATTACTACATCAATTCTGATTATTATCCCTTTATCGTCTTCACTCAGCACTTGTTGCGATGCATGTAATGGCTTAGTGAGCACATAGGGTGCATTTGATTTGTCGATAAACAGAATCACTTTCTGTCCCCTATCTCGCTCACTTTTGGTAACCCCTAATAGGTCGCTGTAATAACGATCAAAATCAACACCGTTGTAGGGCACAAATGCCTCCTTTGAGAGTTCCTGAAAACTAATAATTCTATCTAGTGCTAAAGTGAGTAAGGCTTCATTTTTCTTAGTGCGGCATATCAAAAACCAGCGGTTTCTATATTCTTTGAGCAGATACGGGTAATATGTGTTTTTCATTGCCTCTGCGGCTTTGAATGATTTATACTCTAGCAGCAGCGCACGCTTATTTACAATGGCATCATATAGCGGCATTATGTGCTCCAATCCCTTCAGCATGCTGTTGCTCTCAAACTGTATATAGTTTACTTGCGTATTAGATACCTTGCTCAAATTATTCTCTAGCCTAGCTATCATTTCGCTCATCTCCTCAAAGTGGCTAAAGCCATTCAGTTGTTTCAGTATGCTCACAGCCTGCTTTAGCTTTCCTACATCGTTGCTGTTTATAGGCACCTTGGTAATGCTAAATGACGGGTCTTCATACTCATAGTACTTTTTGTCGCGCACTACTATTGGTGCATTATAGCCCAGTTTGTCGCTACGCATTAGTTGTATATCAGCCTGTATGGTGCGGCGGCTGATGCCCGATGTTATGCCTTCATACTCATACAGTTTCTCGGCCACTTTTATGATTAGTTCATCCAGTGTCCACTTCCTGTAGCGGTTCTTCAGACATTCATCTATTGCCCTGTAGCGTATAAGTGCGAGCTTGTTTATAGACATACCACGTTTATTTTATGGGGTCAAAGTACTAAAATTCTGCACCATCTGCGCAATCTATCTGCGTAGTAGATAGTACTGCCTTTTTATGCTCCGATTATCAGAAATTAATATCCGCTACCAGTGCGGCTTTCAGCAGTTTCTCTCAAATTTATATCTACTACGCAAATTGTTTGCGTAGTGCCATTAGAGCTTTGTGTTGTCATTAGGAAATAGCGACAGCAACGTTCACAAATCAAAAACCTCGATCAAAATGAGATTCAATTTCCTGAAACGAAAAGTAAGAGAAACAACCAACTACGAAGGCGCAAAAGCATACAAGACTACAGCCGAAACCGAGTTGTATGCAGCAGTTGTAACCGCATCTCTGAGCGACAATTTCTACGAAAATGCAGGCGACCGTGTAGCGCGTATAGGAGATCTGATATCAAAAACAGATGCAGCATATGTAGCAAAGCTAGCAGTATATGCCCGTACGCAGATGAATATGCGTAGTGTACCATTGGTACTGGCAGTGGAGCTGGCAAAGCGAAATTCTGGTAATGGTGTGGTGAGCAAAGCTGTAAATGGCGTAGTAAAACGTGCCGATGAAATAACTGAGTTGCTGGCCTACTACCAAGCTGCCAATAAACGAGAGGGAGTAAAAAAGCTGAACAAATTGTCGAAGCAAGTGCAAAAGGGATTGGCTGGTTCATTCAATATGTTTGACGAATACCAGTTTGCCAAGTACAATAGGGATGCCGCCATAAAACTGCGAGATGCACTCTTTTTGGTACACCCTAAAGCCAAGGATGATGCACAACAAGCACTCTTTAATAAGATAGCTGCCAACGAATTGGCTGTGCCCTACACCTGGGAAACAGAATTGTCGGCGCTGGGGCAGGCAACTTATGAAAATAAAGAACAGAAAGCTATAGCAGTAAAAGCGAAATGGGAAGAACTAATAGATAGCAACAAACTAGGCTACATGGCTGTGCTGCGCAATCTTAGGAATATACTATTGGCAGGCGTGACTTATGAACATGTTAAGAAAGTATGCGACTACCTAACCAATAAAAATGCGGTAGCAAAGAGCAAACAATTGCCATTCCGTTTTCTATCGGCATATAGGGAGATACAACTTGTACACTCTGAATATGCAGCAATGATACTGGCTGCGCTAGAGCAAGCAATAAAAGCAAGTGCTGTGAACATAGCAGGCTTTGATGAAAGGTCGAGTGTAGTGATAGCCTGTGACGTATCGGGCTCTATGCAAAAAAACGTATCTGCCAGAAGCATGGTACAGTTGTTTGATATAGGTCTGGTATTGGGTATGCTGATGCAGAGCAGGTGTAAGCGAACGATAACAGGGATGTTTGGCGTTAGCTGGAAGGTGATCAATATGCCCTCTAATAATGTGCTCTCGAATGTGCAGGAGTTTCGTAGAAGAGAAGGTGAAGTGGGTTATGCTACTAACGGTTATAAAGTTATAGATGACCTGATAAGGACTAACACTTGTGCAGACAAGGTGCTGATGTTTACCGACTGCCAACTATGGGATTCTAAAAATGGAGGCAACAGCCTGCAACGTTCCTGGAAGGCGTATAGAGTCATGTGTCCCAATGCAAAGCTCTACTTGTTTGATCTGGCGGGTTATGGCAACACACCTGTAGACACTAAAGAGGGAGGTGTACACCTCGTAGCTGGGTGGAGCGATAAGATATTTGATGTGCTACAGGCTATAGAAGAAGGAGGTAGTGTAGTAGACAAAATAAAAGCTATAGAATTGTAACAGCTGCCCCTGTGCCCAGCCGGGCACAGGGTTGCAACAAGATCTTTGATTTTGAGCATATTGCAAGGATGCCGTAGATATGCAGATACTTCGCTCAAATGTAAGGGGAAGGGCCTTGTAAGAAAGACAAGGAGAGGTGCAAATCCTCAGTGCAAAACCCCCGATCTGCATTCGCTCATTGCTCCTTGTATAATAAAGATGCCGTAGGCAAGAGTTGCATCGCGGCCTTCGCGGGTTCGAATCCCGTCTTCCTTAAAACGGAAGAAAGCCTCTTGCTGGCTTTTTGCTCTTTATTGCTCAAATAAACATTCAACTGTAAAACCGTGTGGTGCCGTAAGGTAGTGCTACTTCGATTTAGGTTCGGGTGGTCGCGGGTTCAAGTCCCGTCAGGAAAGTACTGCTCTGAGGAGCTAGAGTCCTGTAGCTCAGTTGGTTAGAGCGCCATGTGCATTGCCTGCCATTTGCCCACATGGTTTTGCAGATATTAAAACAGTGAATGGTGTCGTAAAGAAGAGATACTTCGGATTCTTGTGTCGCAGGTTCGAGTCCTGCCCGGCTAATACCGGTAGCTCAGATGTGGTAGAGCAATGAACATTCTTACTCTTTTTGCTGGTTACCCATTCCTATTTATGAAATTGATTAAATTTAAAAACAACTATGAACAAAGTAGAAATAAACGGAGAAGACCTGAAAGTATTAGGATATCCCGAGGGGAAAGCGATAGGTACCGCTATGCGTATCATAGAGCAAAACTACAAGGATGTAGACCGAAATGATGTACTGGCTATAATGGCCAAGGTGGTACAATATCCTGAAAGCTTCTTGGATGATGAGGTGCTCAGCTTGATAGCAAAAGACCTGCTGGAAAAGCCTGCCAATGACGAAGCAGATATTATTCCACTGAAAGAAACAGGCGATAAGTATGCTGTTTACGGTGCACAATATATAGAGCCCGGTGCATCGGCGCAGATGGATGTAGCTATGAAGCTACCTGTGACGGTAGCAGGTGCGCTGATGCCAGATGCCCATCAGGGATATGGACTGCCAATAGGTGGCGTGCTAGCTACTAACAATGCTATTATTCCTTACGGTGTAGGTGTGGACATAGGGTGTAGAATGGCGCTATCAATATACGATATACCAGAGGCACACTTTATAGAGCATGCCACTAAATACAAGCGAGAACTGATAGCCTGGACAAATTTTGGAGCTGGTGCTAGATGGACGGGTAAATGGAAAGCAGATCATGCTGTGCTCAGCAGGAACGAGTTCAATAGCATTCCGGTTCTGAAAAAGCTGCACGACAAAGCAGCTTCACAACTAGGTACATCAGGTGGTGGTAATCACTTTGTAGAGTGGGGTATCATCGAGTTTGACGTGGACGACGAAGGGCTGAACATAAAAGCAGGCAAATACCTGGCGTTGCTCACACACTCAGGCTCCAGAGGACTAGGGGCCATGACGGCAGGGCACTATACTAAGCTGGCTAAGGAACTGTGTAAACTGCCTAAAGAAGCAGCAAACCTTGCTTATCTGGATATGAATAGCGCTGAAGGGCAAGAGTACTGGTTGGCAATGAACCTGGCTGGCGACTATGCATCTGCATGCCACGAGGTGATTCACCAACGGCTATCTGCCGCTATAGGAGGCACTGTACTGGCAAAAGTGGAAAACCACCACAATTTTGCATGGAAGGAAACACTTGATGGTAAAGAGGTGATAGTACACAGAAAGGGTGCTACGCCTGCCGCAGTAGGGGTGCTGGGTATTATACCGGGCTCCATGACTGCTCCCGGATTTCTGGTGAGGGGTAAAGGAAATCATGACGCTATCAATTCAGCTTCACACGGGGCAGGAAGGCAAATGAGCCGCACTCAGGCCATAAAAAACATATCGCACGACGAAATGAGAAAAGTACTGAAAGACCACGGCGTAACCCTTATAGGTGCAGGGCTTGATGAGGCCCCTATGGCATACAAGGATATAGAAACTGTGATGGCAGCGCAGCAAGATCTGGTGTCGGTTGTAGCCAAGTTTACACCCAAAATGGTGCGTATGGCTGATGATGGTAGTAGAGAAGATTAAACAAGAAACAGGTCGGGTACATACCAGATGGTATAAGCTAATCATGCCCCCTACTGTGTACACAAAAATAAGAATGGGTGCGTATAGTAATGCTTTGCCACCCATTCTTTTTTTTATTGTCTGCTAAGTAAATATCAGCTGCTATAGGTCTATTAATACACGCTTCAGAGTTATTTGTTGACAATAGCAGATGCGGTGTGTAGGCAGGCTTTACCTTTGTTCTAAACAAATCACTTTATGGAACTTACTTTGATTATTGCGTTGCTACTGGGGCTGGTATTGGGCAGTATCATCACATGGCTTTACAGCAAAGCTACAGCAGAGAAAAATGTGGTGAGTACTGCTGAGTATGAGCTAGCAAAGGCTACCCTGCAAACCACACAAACAGAGCTGGCAGTGGCAACACAAAAGACAATAAGCACAGAAACCGAACTAGCCCAAGCCAAGACACTGGTAAACCAACTAAGAGCTACTGAACAGCAAGCCCTGCGCGAGCTGGATGTGATGAAAACTGTAAAAGAAAACGCACTGGCGAGGGTAACAGATATAGCTACAGACCTCAAAACCCTGAATGCCGAATATGCCAAAACTACTGTGCAGCTACAAACAGCCCACAATACCATAGCCCGGCTGGAGGAACAAGTGAAAAGCAAAGACCAACGTCTGCTCACTCAGAAACAAGACTTTGAAGAAATAAAGGATAAGCTGGAAAAGGAATTTAAGGTAATAGCAGGTTCTATACTCGACAATAGCTCTCAGAAGTTTCATGACCAGCAAACAAATCATTTGAAAACCATTCTCGATCCTCTGAAGGAGAATATCAATGCATTTAAAACAGAAATTATCAACAGATACAATGATGAAAGCAAAGACAGAGCATCTCTGCGCACTGAGATAAAACAAGTAGTGGAGCTGAATAAAGTACTATCTGAAGAGGCGCATAACCTGACCAGTGCACTGAAAGGCAACACCAAACAACAAGGCGACTGGGGAGAGGCTATACTAGAAAGCATACTAGAGTATGTGGGGTTGCAAAAAGGGGTGCAGTATACCGTACAGGAAACCGCTACCAATAGCGATGGCAACAGAATAAGACCCGATGTGCTTGTATTGTACCCCAACAAAAGTGTGCTGGTAATAGATTCTAAGGTGTCGCTGGTCCATTACGAACAATACTGTTCGGCAGATACACTAGCAGAGCAAGAGCAATACCGGTCATTACTTGTGAAATCTGTAAAGACACATATAGACGGCCTGAGCATCAAGAAGTATACAGACCTGCCAGGAGCGCTAGATACCGTGATGATGTTTATACCCATAGAGCCCGCATTCATCACCGCACAACAGGGCGACCCAAAACTATGGCAGTACGCCTACGATAAGGGAATCATTTTGCTGAGCCCTACCCTACTATTGGGTGCTATGAAACTGGTGCGTGACTACTGGAAGCGCGATGAAGTAAACCAAAACGCGCAGGAGATAGCCAAACGAGCTGGTGCGCTTTATGATAAACTGTCAGGATTTGTGACTAACCTAGATAATGTAGGTAGCTACCTGGATAAAGCAAAGGTAGCTTATGATGGGGCTTACGGACAACTAAAAAGCGGTAGAGGCAACCTGATAAGCCAAGCCGCACAACTAAAACAACTGGGTATAGAAGCCAAAAAAGAACTGCCCAAAGATCTGGTGACTGATGCCATGCTAGAAGCAGGGTTTGTGGCACTACCCGCAGATACAGATATTACGCCATAAGCTTCTAGCAAATACTGCAAGGGCTTGAAAATTTGTTTGAGTTACAAATACGATTTGGCTTCAAATTTCACTTTCCGCACACAATAGTTCTATACCTTGTGCTATCAACGAAAAATCAAAAATACTATGAGTAGCAATATTTGTGCAGTGGGTAATCACCAGTTAGATACTACTAGTATAGAGGCGCTCACTGCCGATATTGCACAGCGCATGAAGGTGCGGGTGCAATATGGTACAGAACAAAATTTTACCGATTTTGTAGTACTAGGTGAGTGTGGTGAAGGTACACGCACACTGCGCCTGTGCGACCTCAGAGAGAGGGATGAAGAAGAAGACGTAGTAGTATATGAGCTGTATGACGAGCCTGGCAAGGGAGAGTATAATTTATACATTTATCAAGACTGTTTCCGTGCCGATGCTGAGTATGTTTCTGAGCAGTTTAGCATTTTTTGTAGCAACTATACTGGCAAGTACAAAGGCTGGGAAAGTGTGCTACAATATAGAAAAGATGTGTACGCCGAAGTGCTGCTTCTGGGCGGCAATACCGCTATTTACTACGCCGACCAAGGTGTAGCAGATTTTGTAAGCTATGATGCCGAAACTACACCTTTTGCCACTCTACTACACAAGGTAAAGGCAATGAAAAAAGCAGTAGAATTATCGGGCTGGTTGCGAAGTTTTTCCGGCAATTTCCTTACCGCCGAACCAGTAGCATTTGTAGATGATTTCAGTTACTGGCCCGATATCACAGACATAACAAGCAAAAACCAATAGACGGTATCAGACGTTATTTTTCTGCGGGTTAGGAGTGCCATCTATCGCAATCGCCCAATACAGAATCTACACTGCTTTCAACAAAAGAGTACGCTGGATATGATGGCACAAAATAAAAAATAGCCCGACTGAGCGATTTTTTATTTTGTGCCATCACAGTGGTCGAACCGGATCCGTACACACAAATAAAAAAGAGTCCCAAACTTTCGTCTGAGACCCTGTTGTGGAGAATACCGGATTCGAACCGGTCACCTCTTTCCCGAATGCTTTCGGGACTGCAAGCGCTCAGTTAACAAAAAAATCGCCCTCACGAGCGATTCCATTTTTTGTGGAGAATACCGGATTCGAACCGGTCACCTCTTGCATGCCATGCAAGCGCTCTACCAAATGAGCTAATTCCCCGGCTCATTGTGCGTGCAAATATAATAGCTTTGAAGCATTATTTTTGTAACTTTATTAAAAATATAGGTGACTGATGAAACAAGGAATTTGGCAGCAGGTGCTTACTTACTTCTACCTGCGCAAACGTGATGATAGCGAACCTAAAAACATGAATATCAAGTTTATGCATGGCATGAACAGGATTTCTCTATTTATGTTTCTTATAGCGGTGGTAGTGATGATAGTGAGGCTTATACGCCACTAGAATCAGGCAAGCGGTAGCTGAATGTGAAATATTGAACCAGAAGGCGTATTGTCAGTAACGGTGATGCGCCCTTTGTGTTGTTCCACTATTTTGCTACTCAGGTATAGCCCCAGACCAGTACCCTTTGTCTGGCGGGTATCTTCGTTGCCTATACGGTAAAACTTATCAAAAATCTTCTTTTTCTCACTGTCGGGTATACCTGGGCCTTCATCGGCTATGCTCAGTTCCACCATTGGTGGCTTGTGGGTCAGGGTTATGGTTATGGGTTGCGATGCTGGTGTGTATTTTATAGCATTCTCCAGCAGATTGCTGATAGCTATGCGCAGCATAGGTGCGTCGCCCACTACCTTGCAGCCTGCATCTATCTCTTCCTGAAACCTGCGCGAGTACCTCATAGCAATATCAGCTACCATATCCTCAGCCAGTACCGACAGGCTGAATGTTTCCATGGCAGGTTTGTACTGCCTACCTTCAATCTGCGATGTAAACAGCATATTGTTGCATAGGTCATTGAGCCTGTTAGACTCACTGATGCATCGGTCTATCAGCAACTTCCGTTTTTCCTCGTTTAGCTGGTGCTTTTCCAGTGTTTGCAGATTTAGTTTAATTGCCGCTACTGGTGATTTTAGCTCGTGCGTCACTGCCAGCATAAAGTTGTTCTGCTGCTTAGACACCATCATTCTACGCGCAAAGGAGCCATACACTACCGCTGCACCTATCAGTATTACTATAAGAAATGTAGCTCCCTCGCCCACATACTGCATCGTTCTCGATTTCAGTTTCTGATTCAGCATTTCCATCTCATGGTTATATATATTGGGCAGGCGGGCACTATCCACTTGGTTGCGCAGGGTTATTACTTCTTGTGCATATATGCGTCCACTCTGCTTCTGTAGATTTATTTCCCAAAACACCAACGCTGCAATAATATAAACCAGTATGAGAATGTACAATGAAGTGAAAACGCGCATATATCAGTTGTGTATAAAGTACTACTTGTGGAGGGTTAATGCCCTTTTGTAAATTTGTATCGTGTTTTCCAGTCCATAATATAGCGCATCAGATATGAGTGCATGGCCTATAGATACTTCGAGCAGACCAGGTATGTGACTGGCAAAAAAGCCCAGATTGTCACGGTCCAGATCATGACCGGCATTGATGCCCAACCCATGCTGCTGCGCCACCTGTGCAGCAGCCACATACTGCGCTATTGCTGCTTGTGGGTTGGTGTGGTATTGTCGGGCATAATTTTCAGTATATAGTTCTATCCGGTCTGTACCTGTGTCTGCGGCAGCGGCTATTATATCAGTTATGGGGTCGGTAAAAATTGATACCCTGATACCTGCTTCTTTAAAAGTAGCAACTATGCTACGGAGATAGTTTTTTTCTTTTACAGTATCCCAACCATGATTAGATGTAAGCTGCCCCGGATTGTCGGGCACCAGAGTTACCTGTGCTGGCTTCACATCCAGCACCAGTTGCACAAATTTATCTTCCTTAGGGTTGCCCTCTATATTAAACTCGGTGGTGAGTATTGCCGATAGCTCCCTTACATCGCTATAGCGTATGTGTCGCTCATCTGGGCGAGGGTGAACGGTTATGCCATCGGCACCAAAACGCTCACAATCGGCAGCTACTTTCAGTAGGTCGGGATTGTTGCCACCACGGCTATTACGTAGTGTAGCAATCTTGTTTATGTTTACGGATAGCTTTGTAGTAGTATTCATTTGCACTGCAAAAGTAACCCTATGAGCTGAAAATAACTGAAATTTCATGCTACCTATACTATATAGTTACACCCTGACTCTGTAACAATTAGGGTAGCTTATACAACATTTGCAATCATTAATAGCATTTACCAGTTGTACTGGGGGTAGATTTACTGCTGGTAAACGACAAAAAAAAATAGTATCTGAGTTCAGAAAACCTGAGTCAGATACTACTAGTCTGTAAATTCCGTTTTGGGGGTTATTTTTTGTCTTTTTTCTTGAAGATACCCTTGATTTTGTCAATGAATTTCTCTTTCGATATCACTCGCACTTTTATCATGCGTATGTCTTTGTTGGGACGGTCGCTGGCATCGCGTGGCTCAGCAGATATTTTTTCTATCACATCCATCCCTTCTATTACCTCTCCAAATACTGTATAGTTGCCATCTAGGTGAGGAGTGCCGCCAGTAGTTTTGTACACTTCGCGCTGTTGAGGGGTGTAGTTGCGCCCTGAGCGTTTGCTTAGGTTATCTAGTTCGGCATCAGTAAACGGCTTGCCTGTTACTAGGTAAAACTGACAAGCAGAACCAGATTTATCTGGAGTCTGATCTCTAGCCACACCTACAGCACCACGTTTGTGGTAAGCCACATCGTTTATCTCTGCTGGTATGGTAGTACCTAATCCTCCCATACCCAGAGCCTGACCTGGTTTTGCCTGCTTTGACTCAGGGTCCCCACCCTGTATCATAAACTGTGGTATACAACGATGAAAAAGTGTACTATCATAAAAGTGCTCCTTTGCCATCTTTACCATGTTATTGGTATTGAGCGGGGTGTTGTCATAGAGCATTAGTACTATGTTGCCATATTCTGTTTCTATTTTTATTTTGTTCTTCTGTGCATTTACATTAAGCGAAACCGCAACGATAGCGGTAAGTAATAATGATATTTTTTTCATGCTAATGATGTTGATTTTTAGTGACTTAGTTTAGTAGATGCAAATTATAAAATTTGGGTTTAAGAACTACTGAAGCATTTAAAATAAATGTGACATAGTCAGCTTCTCTTTTCCTGACATAGCTCCACCAGCACACCATTGGTAGACTTGGGGTGCAGAAAACACACCAGTTTATTATCAGCACCGTTTTTGGGCACATCATTCAGTAGATGAAAACCCAGCGCTGAAAGACGTTTCATTTCAGCCTCTATGTTCTCTACCTCAAATGCTACATGATGTATACCTTCCCCTTTTTTGGCTATAAACTTAGCTATCGGGCTATCGTCATTAGTGGCTTCCAGTAGCTCTATTTTCTCTTGTCCTGTCTGAAAAAAAGCCGTGTTTACACCTTCTGTATCCACAGTTTCTTGTTTATAGCAGGGAGTATTTAGTAGCTGCTCATATAGCGGCACAGCAGCGTCAAGACTCTTCACCGCAATGCCCAAATGTTCTATTTTCAACATAACTCTTATAGTTTTTACAAATAGTATTATAGGAAATCCAATCCCTGAGTGAAGGAGTAAAGTTATCAAATTGACGTAATTTTGTCTGAAATCTATTTATTTAAAATTAGTATGAAACTAGAACTGCCAATATATCTTGATAATAACGCCACAACCCCTATGGATCCTAGGGTTTTGGAAGCAATGTTGCCCTATTTTGTTGAAAAATTTGGTAATGCAGCAAGCCGCAATCACTCCTTTGGCTGGGTAGCAGAAGAAGCTGTAGATTATGCTCGCGAACAAGTAGCAAAACTGATAAATGCCGACTCTAAAGAAATCATTTTTACATCAGGAGCTACTGAGGCCAACAATCTGGCACTGAAAGGTGTTTTTGAAATGTATGCGTCTAAAGGCAATCATATCATTACCTGCACCACAGAGCACAAAGCAGTGCTTGATGCTTGCAAACACATAGAAAAACAAGGCGGGTCTGTTACTTATCTGGAAGTGCAGGCAGATGGTCTTATCGACCTCAACGAGCTTGAAGCTGCTATTACTGACAAAACTATACTTATTGCTGTAATGTACGGCAATAATGAAATAGGCGTAGTGCAACCAGTACGTGAAATAAGCCAAATAGCGCGCAAACATGGCGTATTGTTCTTTACAGATGCTACACAAGCCGTGGGTAAAATACCTGTAGATGTGCTGGCAGACGGTATAGATCTAATGTCGTTTAGCGGTCACAAGATGTATGGCCCCAAAGGTGTAGGTGTGCTGTATGTACGTCGCAAAAACCCTCGTGTAAAAGTAACATCGCAGATGGATGGCGGTGGTCATGAGCGTGGCATGCGCAGTGGCACGCTCAATGTACCAAGCATAGTGGGTCTAGGCAAAGCATGCGAAATATGTATGCATGAAATGGAAAGCGAAGCAAAAAGACTGAGCGTAATGCGCGACAGACTAGAAAACTCGCTATTAGAGCTCGAAGAGGCTTATGTTAATGGCAACCGTGAGCACAGACTGCCACACACCAGCAATATCTCTTTCAAGTATGTAGAAGGTGAAGGACTGATGATGGGTTTCAACAAAAACATAGCATTATCTAGCGGTTCTGCTTGTACATCTGCATCACTGGAGCCATCATATGTACTCAAGGCGCTGGGCCTGGGCGACGATCTGGCACATAGTTCTCTCCGCTTCGGACTGGGAAGATTTACTACCGATGAGCAAATAGACTTTACGATAGATGCTATAAAAACTACCGTACTGAAACTGCGCGAAATGAGCCCACTATGGGAAATGCACAAAGAAGGTATAGACTTGAATTCTATAGAGTGGGCACACCACTAAGCAATAGTAAATAATAAACAAATACTACTTACACCAAAGTACAAACCAGCAACACAATAAAATAAAGTGTTGCACACAAAAACTACACAAAATGGCATACTCAGAAAAATTAATAGATCATTATTCCAACCCTAAGAACGTTGGCACATTAGACAAAGCAAAAACTAATGTAGGTACAGGCCTAGTAGGTGCACCAGAGTGCGGCGATGTAATGCGCTTGCAGATAGAAGTTGACGAAGTAAGCGGCATGATAAGCGATGCAAAATTCAAAACTTTTGGTTGTGGGTCTGCTATTGCTTCTTCATCGCTTGCTACAGAGTGGCTGAAAGGAAAATCAATAGATGAGGCACTACTTATAGACAATATGGATATAGTAGAAGAACTAAACCTGCCACCAGTAAAAATACACTGCTCAGTACTAGCTGAAGATGCTATAAAAGCAGCTATAAATGACTACCGTGTAAAAAACGGACTACCCGAAATGGTAGCTGAGAAAAAAGCACACTAATATTTATTGCACATGTAGGCAACATCACTGGTCTTTAAGACAGGTGATGTTGTCTATAGTCATGAAAAAAATTACCTAAAACAACAAATACAACAACTTTACAATGATCTATGTAAGCGACAAGGCGAAAGAAAAAGTGGAGCAACTAAGGCAAGATGCTGACCTTAGTGTTGACTACTTTCTTCGTGTGAGCGTAGTGGGCGGCGGCTGCTCTGGCTTGTCTTACAAGCTCGACTTTGACAATGAGAAACAACCCAAAGATCAGGAATTTGAAGATCAGGGTGTGAAAGTAGTCACAGACCTCAAGAGTTTTCTATACCTGTGCGATACCACTCTTGATTTTTCAGACGGATTGAATGGTAAAGGATTTCACTTCAGCAATCCTAATGCCAGCCGCAGTTGTGGCTGTGGCGACAGCTTTGCGGTATAGTACCCGCATCTTAGTGCATTCTACCTCAGTTATCTACTATAGTATTCGTAAAAGCTCAGTAGGTGATATACAATTACTACCTGTATTACCGGCATTTTTAAATATTTTTGTGAAAATACCGTTATGTAGGTATATCTGCCATTAGCATATGGCTATTAACTGTAAAAATGATGCGTAACCTACTGTCTATATTTCTACTGGCTCTACTGACAACAGGGGTAGTGGTGTCTTGTAAAAAATGGCAAGACCCAGCTCCAATAGATGACTCTAGGCTAACAAACCCCTACTGTAACGACCCTAGTGCGGTAAACTACAATTGGGGGTTTCCGGGCAAGCCAGACAATAGTGTTTGTTACTACCCATCCGATCTGTTTGCGGGGACTTATTCATTCAAAGATACTTCCTATCAGGCTGCTACAGACCTGTACCTCGCTGCCGACTCGTTTATCATTTATATTTCTAAGATTTCGCAAACCAAGATAAGTATTGATGGTATGTGCCCATCTGGACAGAAATTAATACTGACTGCAGGTGCTACCTACACTGCCACTGTAGATACTACTGTGGGCGACTCTACAACCCTGTATCCCGGCCAGTTCTTCTGTAGCGAAAAAGATACAGTGGTTGGCTTTTTTGTGAGAGACAAGGTAGATAGCTCGCTGATATATGTAGACCTATACATAAGAAATGACACAGGAGCCACAGTGCGCAGAGGAAGAGCCATAAAAAAATAGCAAAAGATGTTTACTGGAATAATAGAAGCGTTAGCGGTAGTGAAGGAGATAAGACATGAGGGTACTAACGTACACTACACTATAGATGGTCCGATAACTGGAGAACTGAAGGTAGACCAAAGTGTAGCACACAATGGTGTATGCCTCACAGTGACAGCTATAGAGGGTAGCTGCTATAACGTAACTGCTGTAGCAGAGACACTAGCCAAAACCACCCTTGGCAACTGGAAAACTGGTGACAAGCTAAACATAGAACGGTCGCTGAGGCTGGGCGACAGACTGGACGGGCACTTAGTGCAGGGACATGTAGATGCTACTGCTACCTGCATAGAAAAACAAACGCTGGATGGTAGCTGGCTATTCCGATTCAGGTTTCCGGGGCAGTATGCAGCACTAGTGATAGAGAAGGGCTCTATATGCATCAATGGGGTGAGCCTTACTGTTTTTAATACCGGTAGAGACGAATGTACTGTTACAATAATTCCTTATACCTATACCCATACGAACTTCCATACTATAGAGGAAGGCACACAGGTAAACATAGAGTTTGATGTGCTGGGTAAGTACTTGCTACGCAGCAAGGAACTAGAGCAGTTTACAGCCTAAAGAAGATAAGATTAATACTATTTAGTTGAGTTTGGCAGGTACTACCAGCTTGAACTCTGGTATGGCTATGGTTAGTTTCTTTTTATTGAAAAGATTCTCCATGAGGTATGTACCGTACATTTTGCCTATTTCGCTCATGAGGTTTACACCCGATGTATATTGGTAGCTATCTCCTGGCTGTATTACTGGCTGCTGGCCTACAACGCCCTCTCCTTCTACCTCACGGTGCGTACCATTGCTATCTAGTATGTGCCAGTGACGGCTGAGTAGCTTTACTGGATAAACGGTTAGGTTTTCGATAGTGATGCGATAAGCAAAAAGATGCTCTGACCTTATGGGATTGGACTGTAGTGGCTGATAGAATGTTTCAACCATTATACTTACGCCTTCTGTAAATTGCTGAACCATATTAGTAATAGTTGGAGTGGTGAAGATACTACTTTTTCAGAATTGCAACACGTATATATATCTATTGCCCTATACAACAAAAAAGGGCTGCCAGAAAGACAACCCTTTTTAGAAAAGTAATTATATTAAGTTTTTAGAAATTAGTAGGGAAGTATTCCACATCAGCTTTTTTGATAAGCGACTGCTGTATGCCCTGATCTATGAGGTTTCTCATTTGTTTTTCTTGCTGAAAACGCTGCTGAGCTATGATTTGGTCCATCATGCCACCATCTGGAGGTAATGGATTGCTAACTCTATTAAGTACAGAGATAAAGTAAATACCACCCTGACCTTTGATGCCTGGAGATACAGTGTTAGGCTGGAATGCTTTGTTGAAAGTGTACCCTACTACACGTGGCTCATAGCCAAGGTTAGGAATGTAAGTACCTGCAAGGCTTACAGAATCGCTCTGCTGCACCATTTGCTGTGTTTCGGCAGCTATGGCTTCTAGCGCCTTACCTGCGTATCTCTTAGCTATCAGTTCTGCTTTCTTTTCTTCTTTTACTTTTTGCTCCAGCATTGGTCTGTCGGTAGGGGTCAATTTCTTAAGCCCTTTTTCGTTGATACCAGACAGCTTAGCTACTACATAACGCTCGTTGCCTATCTGGAAAACTTCTGACACTTTACCTACTTTCACGTCTTTGCTGTACATCCATTTTACTACCTCGCGAGCTGCACCTAAGCCATCTATTGCAAAGCTGTTGATTTTTACGTTGTCTCCTACACGCTTATCGAGGTTTTCTTTTTTGGCAGTAGCGTCGAATGCTTCGGGAGTACTGTTTTTGCCAGCAAACTCGTTTGCTTTGCCATACAATGCATTGTTAGTACTATCGCTAGGTATCAGTGTTTTGGCTACGAGTGCTATCTGTACGCTAGGTGCTATACTTTTCTGCTCCAATATTTCTATGTAGTGATAACCAGAGTAGTTGTCGTTAGACACTTTTACTTTTTTGCTTTCGCCAGCTTTTCCTTCGAAAGCGAAATCACCAAATTCTTTAGAGATACCCGCTTTGTCCATCAATGTGAAGGTATATTCTCCACCTTTTTGCTTGCTTCCTTCGTCTTCAGAATATGTATTAACCAGTGAGTCGAATTTGCCACCTGCTTTGAGTGCAGCTATTGCACTGTCTATTTTAGCATTAGCTGCATCGTCAGAGCGAACATCATTGCCCTGATCTTTAGTTTTTACCAGTATGTGGCGCAGTTTTACAGAATCTGGCAGTGTTTTTCTGTCGGTGATTTTCACCATGTTGTAGCCACCATTTTCGTAATATGGACCAAACACCTCGCCTACAGGCAAAGTCATTATGGTGTCGGCATAACGAGAGGTAAGCGTACGTTTGTTGAAGAAAGTTTGTGTGTAAGAGTTAACCAAATCACTTTTGCTGTTTACAAAACTTTCGTTGTCTTTAGTAGATACAAACTCATCTCTGATTTCTGTGAAGAAGTTGAGTATTCTGGCAGTGTCTGATGAAGAAGGAACGATTTCGAAACTTACATACTCGATGCCGCGGGTAGCGTTATCGTTTCTGTACAGCGCCTCATGCTTTTGCATGTAAGCTTTTATGTCTTCGTCAGTAACTTTTACATCGTTGTCTGATACTGAAGTGAAAGGCACCTTAACGTAGCGGATAGAAGCAAGAGAGTTCTGCTCCATCATCATACGTTTCATTTGTGCTTTAGGCATGTAAGCAGCACCAGAGAAAAGGGTGTTGTACTTGCGTACACGAGCAGAACGCTGCACATAAGCTACTACTGCAGCCCACTGGTCTCTTATTTTGCCAGAAGGGTCGATACGGTCGCCTCTTTCAGCAATTTCTTTTTCAAAACCTTTTACTCTTCCTGGGTCAAAGTTTTGAGACTGAGGATCGTTGAAGATTTGGTTGCCTTCTATCTGAAACTGCCTCACCATAGGGTCGGCATTCATACCATAAATAAGTTCTTTCTTTTCTTCGTCGCTTACTTCAATACCCAGTTTGTCGCATTCTTCGTTAACGATGGCTTCGTAAACCATCATCTGTATCAATTGCTCATTCATTTGAGCGCGAGACACATCATCAATGTTGCGTCCCTGATTGTACATGCTGTACAGTATTTCGTATTCTTTTGATCTTTCGGCGTATTCTTTAGGCTCTACTTTAGTGCCATTTATATTCATTACGTTAGGGTCTCTATCGCTGAAGAAATTTGCAATAGAGCCGCTTGTAGCATCTGATACGATGAACCCAACCAGCGCAACTGCGATAACCCCGCCCGCTATTTTCCCGTACTTATTTCTGATTGTTTGTATTACAGCCATTGTAGGTTTGTATTGTGTTTTGTACTAAGTATTTTTGTCAAGGTCGGCAAATTTATGGGAAAAATTGAGATTTTATATAGTTATTACCATATTACCCCCATTTTTTTATTATATTCTGTCAAATTTTGTTTATTAACGACTATGTGTGCAGGTGATTGATAGCACATTAGCTCAAAAGTATGGGGATTGATACTGCTGCAAAAGTGAATCTGCTCATAAATGTGTTGTTGGTAATCATACATTGATAGGGATATGTTTTTATATTAGCAGTACTAAATTTTAGGATTATGAAGTTTACAGCAAAAGGTACCAGAAATAGCTTTTTTGAGTTGATGGACGAAAATGGCACATCGCTTGGCAAACTTGACTATACGTCTTGGTTTTCGATAAAGGCAGAGATCTTGTTGCCCAATGGCAAAATCTACAATTTGAATCCACAAGGTGCATTTCATACCAGCGTTTCTGTAGTGGAAGGCGTGCAAAATATTTCTGCATTAAAATTTAACTGGAAAGGTCAGATAATTATAGAGTTAGAAAATGGAAGCAGCTATGCTTTTAAGCGAGTTGGTTTTTTCAATTATCATTATGGAGTGTTTAGTGAGCAGGAACATGAAACCGCTGTGGTACATCAGCAGTTTAAAATATCAGAGTTCACATTTAACTACACCATAGAAACTGATGACAACTACCCAGAGATGAGTAAGCCAGAGTTTGTGCTGATGCTTATATACTGCTGCAACTATCTGCACTCGAGAGTGTCTTAATGGCTAGAAATACCTGACATACGAATTGCCGATATTTCCAGTTTATTGCCGGTTGTTTCATGGGTTTTGATGCTTAAGTCGTTGATTATCAATGGTATTCACTTTTCCGGTTTGCAGGCAATTGCAGGTTGCTATTTGTCTGAATCAGGATCTACAGGATTTTAAGATTTACAGGATGTGGGCTGTTGTATCGTCCTGAAATAAGTTGACAGCTTTTAGTGGTAGTCCCGCTACCGATTTACAAAACATGTGTGAGTGTTGGGATTTGTGGTTCATATTTAGTTTATAGTTAATTTCCGGTTTGTTGCCGGTGTTTTCATGTGTTTTGATAGATAAGTAGTTGATTATCAATTCTATTCACTTTTCCGGTTTGTATGGAATTTCCAGTGGTTTATGTCTCGAACATGATATATAGGATTTTGGCATTTTCCTAGTGTTGATTGCAGGGTGCTGTGGTTTTGTTGTCATATTGGTTAATTTATAATTTCCGGTTTGTTGCCGGTTGTTTCATGGGTTTTGGTACTTAAGTAGTTGATTATCAATGCTATTCACTTTTCCGATAGCCTTCGCATAAAGCTATGGCTACTAAAAGGTTTGCATGCAATTGCAGGTTG
>CAZRPA010000008.1:0-49916 GCA_964601855.1 uncultured Flavipsychrobacter sp.
TTTGGGAAATTATATGCTGACATAATAGGAATTGGGTTTTATAGGGTAATGAATAAATAGAACACGCTCTACTAATGCCGCAAAAAGTGCGCCAATGTGGGTGTGGCAGTGATTATTTTATCCACAATTTGAAATGTGGATTACTTTGTATGTGTGGTGTTTTGTTGCTCTATGGCTTCATTTTGCTTTCGCAAGTCAGCGGAAGCTATAGCGTTTTGTATTTGGTTATAATAGTTACATAACTCCCACCACCATTGTTACGATTCAAATAATCAATTTTGTTTTCCTTTGTCCAATACTGAAGTCTGGTTCCTAAATTCAAAATAAAGGGAAATGCTTTCATGTGAAATACTTCGTAGATAGATCCAGTAGAATCTGCGCCGCCTAGGTAAGTATTACTATCTAATAATTCCCTAAACAAAACTGCCGCATTTGCCAGTGTATCAGAATTTTCTATTGTGGCAGTAGGGGTCATCACGTATTGATATATGTACTGCCAATGCCGTAGAGTATCCATTCGCTTTTTATTCACATTGCCCCATTTACTGGTAGCATCTGGCACACCAAACAACGTTGACTTGTCTAATTTCCAAATCAGCAGATTTCGTTTTTTCTTAAAAGTTAATGTTTTTCCACTTTTCGCATATACAATCTCCGAGTCGTTACTGCTTGTAAACAAGTATATGTTATTGCTTTTATTGTTGTAGTCTATTTCACTTACAAAATATAGTTCAGTATCAGACAATACTCTTATACCATCTGCTAGGGTAGTTGTGTAGTTTGAATCCTTACCATCTGTACCTGGCATTATTCCTGATTTGTGCCACAAATAGTTGCCTTCCAGCAGGTTAGTGTTTAGAACCCTAGTAGGGATAGGTGCAGAAGTGCTCAATTTTTTACAACTTGTACCTGTTGTTATAGCAGCTAGTGACGCCACAATAAGCAAAACGCGTATTTTCATAGATCAATTGTTAAGAAAATACAAAAGCAAATATTGTGCCAAGATATTATAATTTTATATTTAGTACGCTTTGCTATTCATTTTGAATGATGGAGTACAATTACTAGATAAGATCGAGGAGAGGTGCCTCGACCCAAAGAAGAGAACGGTTTTTATTGGTTGTTCCAGTTGTCCCTTCTGGGCAACTGGAACAACAAGAGTTCGACGAGTATTTTACAATTAATATTTCACAAACTTTTTGACAGCAGTGCCTGCAGTGCCCTGCATGGTGGCATAATAGATGCCGGGAGGCAAGGTGCTGATATTGATGGTGAACTGCGGCTGTGTGACGGGCTGCTGCAATAACTGCTGTCCTACAATGCTGGTGATGGTGAGCTGCGAATAGCTGTCAGCGGGTGACTGTATGGTGAGTTGTTGCTGTGCGGGATTGGGGTATAGACTGAAAGAGGTAGCTGTAGTGGTGGCTACTGCATTGGGTAGCACAGGGCATCCCTTTGTAGCAGTAGCAGTGTTGGTCATGAGAACATCGTTGTAGTCGAAATAGATACCTACTCTGTTGAGGGCAACATTACCGGTAGCCATAGATGTTTTGTTTTTGATAGTGTACATAAACATACCATCTCTATTGAGGTGGTCGGAGCTGTCGGCGAGGTTGATGTTGGGGAAATCGAATTTGATAATGGTTTTGTTATTTACCACCTGTTTGGTGATGAACATGGGGTGTGTGCTCATTTCTACTTTGAAAGTAGAGGGATCGAGGAGGGTAGAGAGGGTGTCCATCACATAAATGTTGATGGCTGGCGCACTGCCTATGTTTTCGAAATGAACTGTGAAATGCAGGGTGGTATCGTTGTCGAAACAAACGGGTGAGACTTCTATAGCGTTGGGGTCGCAGGAGGTGCGTACGGTATCAACCCTGATAACGATGTTGTTGGACATATTAATATCGGCAGGTAGTGTGGTAGGTGTAACGAGTACTTGTTCGTTAACAGTATCACCATCTACTGGGTAGGGTACGGCAGGGTTGTGCCACACTACATAATAGATATCGAAGGGTGCTGCATCGGTAGAGCTAAGACCCGAAAGATCCCAAGTGAGCGAAGTAGCAGTACTGGAAACGGGAACGGGTCTGGCACCACCTATATACCGGTATTTAGGACTGAAATTGAGCGTAACTGATGCATTGGCAGGCACACAGGCGTTGTTGGATATATATAGACGACCCCACTGGTCGTTTGGACCTGTAACGGGTACATAGGCTTTTGCTTCGAGGTCAATAAAGCTGCTGCCAGTACAGGAAAGTGCCATATAGTGAGTGGCAACAGTGGTAATGGCTACAGCTAGAGTGTCGTGTATGACGCCTGTTGCTGGGCAAGAAGGGATTAACAGGGCTGGTGTTGACAATATGGTGAAGGAATACACATCGCCGGGAGTGCCATAAGCAATATAGTTGAAGCCACTGGTAGTAGTAATGGTATCGACGGGTACTCCGTTAGAGTCGATACGAGCGGTGGTAGGTTTGATAAGTAATGGTTCGGTACTACTTTTTGTACAATTTAGGTCTACGTCGTTGTAATACCTAACGGATATTTCGGCACAATATACATGATCATAGCTGTACGAAAAAGAGTCGACAGCTATGCCAGAATTAAACAAAATATGCTTAATAGTGTAAGTGCCTGTTGTTGGGTAGATATGATTAAACAATGCATACCCACCAATGCCAGACCATGAACTCCTAACACTATCGGAATGGGAAGTACCATCGCCAAAATGAGTGGTAACAGTATTGCCAAAAGTGAAAGCGTTAGTGCGAACTGTAAACTGGGGACCCGTACATTGTTTATGGATGTTAACACTAAAACTATCGGATGAATAAGTGCCTGGAATTGAGCTGCCACCAGTGAATGGTACTAAAGGAGCAAAGGAGAATTTTTTGAGTTTTGAAGAATAATCGGAGTAATAGATATTGCTTGTGGCAGGGTTTACTAAAATCATATATGGAGTTACATTTGCTGATAGAGCTGGAGTGCCGTCGGCTGTACTTCCGCCACCAGCTATACCTGCTATTGTGTTAATGATACCTGTTGTTCCATCAACTCGTCTTATAAGATCCCTATTCCAATCAGCTATGAAAATATTACCTGCACCGTCAACAGCACAATTATGAAAATCTACGAATTGCGTATTAGTAGCAGGTATTCCTTCTGAAATATATGTGCCACCACCTGCTACAGTAGAAATAATACCAGCATTGTTGATTTTTCTGATTCTATCTCCAGTAAATGATATTACATACAAATTTCCAGCATTGTCCATAGCTATACTTTTTGCGCTACCAGAGAATGTAGCGTTGGTAGCAGGACCGCCATCGCCGCCATCACCTGATGAACCGTTGCCAGCGATTGTGTAAATATATCCAGTAGCGGCATCGACTTTTTTTATTTTGTTGCCAGTACCAAAGTATATATTGCCTGCGTTGTCTACATAGACACAATTGACGCTAATATATGCAGATATTGCAGGTATTCCGTCAGCATCGGAGGTGCCTCCTCCCGCAACAGTTGTTATAATGCCAGTAGAGGCTTGAACTTTGCGGATGTAATTATTATCAGAGATATAGATGTCGCCACTTGTAGTAACATGAATGCTTCTTATATTAGTTGAGAGTCTTGCGGCAGTAGCCGGACCTCCATCGCCTGAGTGTCCTGATAGACCTGATATACCTGCCACCGTGTATACCAATCCTGAACCACCATCCACTCTTCTGACAACTGATCTATTTAAGTCGGCATAATAAAAATTGCCTGCAGCGTCCATACCAAGACCAGAGCTACATGAAATATAGGCACTTGTAGCAGGTACTCCATCGGCTGTAGAAGTGCCGCCCCCTGCCACTGTAAATACTGCGCCTGCCTGTGCTGCAGCTTGCTGAGAAATGGAGGTGATGAAAATGATGGATAGGATAAAGAAGAATGAACGGAGGGTAATGGTGTGTGACATGTGGGTACTTTTTTTTAGCGGGTGGTGGATATATTAGTTTGTGTAAGGTAATAAAGATTGATGAATGCTATAATAGACGGTTAGAACTGAGAAAACGTTAAGGTGAGTTGAAATATTATTATAAATATACTATTTATTATTGAGTAATAGTGAAAAGATTTGTAACTAAGAATAAGCAAAGCCCCTCATTGCCCCGCCAGTACAAGAGATGCGACGCAAAGCCCGCTGCTAGTAGTGCAAGCGCTGGTGACCCCTAAAAATAAACAACTGGTTTGAACTGATGTGATAAATAGTTTTATGTTTTTAAAGTAAATTAATTATATTTCATTTACTTTTACAAAAGCGTCAGAAGCAGTGAAGAACAATGACGCAGATAGCTGCTTATGCATTTGCCACATACAGCAAATAATATATTGCCTGAGGTGCGGGTTGCCGATAAGCTAACGGCTATGATAACCTATTGGGATAACGACCTGTTGTGCCGTTTTGCGAATGCGGCGTGTAACAGCTGGTATGGTATACCGCCGGAGGAGATGGTGGGCAAAATGACCATTAACCAGTTTTTGGGTAGTACTTATGCACAGATATTGCCTTACATAACGGGGGCATTTGAGGGTAGGGAGCAGCATTATGAGCGGGCTATACCGCTGCCAGACGGCAGTGGTACTAGGCATGCGCTGATAACTATATCGCCAGATATGGTGAATGGTAAAATAAATGGTATAGTGGCTCATGTGGCTGACGTATCGCGATTGAAACTGCTGGAGCAGCAGATAGAGGATAGCAACCGAATAATAAGCTCTCAAAACAATAATCTGCTGAATTTTGCAAATATAGTATCTCACAATCTCCGCTCATACGCCAACAATCTGGAGATAATGCTGGGGATGTATGAGACGGAAGATGACCTGGTAGAGAGGATGCAGTTGTTTGGGTTCTTGAAAGAGGTATCTACCAATTTTAAGACTACTGTCAACAATCTGTCGGACATAGTGAAGGTGCATAATCTGGGTAAGGCACCACTGCAACCATTGAACCTGAACAGCTATGTGGTGTTGGCTATGGATATGTTGCGTACCAAAATAGCTACCACTGGCGCTACTGTGATAAACTGTATAAATCCTCACCTAGAGATAGAAGCTAATCCAGCTTTTTTGGAGAGTATCCTACTCAACTTTCTGGATAATGCACTGAAGTACAGACATGAAGAGCGCAGCCCGCATGTGGAGCTGACAACCCTACAGGTGGGAGCTGAAACGGTGCTGAGTATAAAGGACAATGGAGTGGGTATAGACCTAGAAAAGTATAGGCACAAACTGTTTGGGATGTACAATACGTTTCATGGCAATGAGGATGCTACGGGTATAGGGCTGTACATCACTAAGTTTCAGGTGGAGAGTATGGGTGGGCATATAGGTGTGGAAAGTAAGGTGGACCAGGGTACGTGGTTCAGGATATACTTCAGAACCAGCTCGCAAACAGCACTACCACTGTAGCAGGTGGCTGCTATGACAGTGGCATAAAGATACAATGTAAGACTACTCGCCCAGTTTATCTGTTAAGCCGGCTTCTATGACCTTGCGGCGCGATAAAAAAGTGTAGATAACGGGAATAATAAACAACGACAACACTAGCGAAAACATAACTCCACCCACTATAACCAGCCCCAGTGGCTTGCGGCTGGTAGATGCTGCCCCAAGCGATAGGGCTATGGGCAATGCACCAAAGACCATAGCAAGGCTGGTCATGAGGATGGGGCGAAGCCTGAGCTTAGAAGCCTCTATGGCAGCCTCCATGATAGTGGCTCCTTTCTCGCGGAGGTTGTTGGCGTACTCTACTATAAGTATACCGTTTTTGGTAACTAGCCCTACGAGCATGATAACACCTATCTGTGAAAAGATATTGAGTGTTTGGTCGTAGACCCAAAGTGTGAGCACGGCACCAGCTAGTGCCAGTGGCACTGTGAGCATGATGATGAGCGGATCGATAAAACTATCGAACTGGGCTGCTAAGATGAGGTAAATAAGTACCAATGCTAGCAGAAATGCAAAAGAAGTATTGGAGGCACTCTCGGCATAGTCTTGTGAGGAGCCTGCGAGGGAGTAGCTAAAGCTATCGTCGATAAGTTTTTCGGTTTCGAGTTTGTTGTAAATGGCTTTCATGGCTTCGATGCCATCGCCTATGGTTTTGCCGGGAGCGAGATTGGCAGATAGTGTGGCAGACTTGTACCTATTGTAGTGGTAGATCTGCGATGGGCTGGTGGACTCGCTGAGCGATACTACATTGTCGAGCGAGACGAGCTGACCATTACGGGCACGAACATAATACTGAGCTATGTCTACAGGGGCATCTCGGCTGTCTCTATTCACCTGACCTATGACCTGATACTGCTTGCCACTCATGGTAAAGTAGCCCAGCCTACCATTGCTGAGGGCAAACTGTAGGGTTTGGGATACATCATTGATAGAGATGCCCATATCTGATGCCTTGGCACGGTCTATATTTACGGATAGTTCAGGTTTGTTGAACTTGAGGTCTACGTCTACACCCTGAAAGGTTTTATTGGCATTGGCCTCATCTAGAAAGCGGGGTAGTACTTTTTGTAGCTTACTGAAGTCAATGTTTTGCAACACAAAGGCTACTGGGAAAGCACTACCGCTGCGCTTAACAGCGATGGTTTGCTCCTGGATGGGGAACGCCTTGCCGAAGTTTTTCTTTTGTAGTTCCTTGCCCAGCGATTGTACTATGTCTGCTTGGCTACGGTTTCGTTCTGTGGGTTCGCTGAGGCGCACGTTGGCCATGCCAGAGTTGACAGAGCCATTAGAGAAGCCGGGCGCGGTGATGGAGAGTACTACTTGTTTTTCGGGTACGGAGTCCATGAGGACGGTTACTAATTGGTCCATGTAGCCATCCATAGCATCGTAAGAGGTGCCCTCTGGTGCTGATACCTGTAAGCGAAAGCGGCTGCGGTCTTCGAGTGGGGCCAGCTCGCTTTGGAGGTTCTTGCCTATGAGCCAAATGACAGCAAAAGAAGCCACAACACCGGTAAGTGCCACCCAGCGGTGCTTCATAATCCATACCAGACCATTGCGGTAGCCGTTTTCCATACCCAGAAAAAATGGCTCTGATAGGGTGTAGAACTTAGATGCCTTGTGTACATCCTTGGTCATAAGTACATTGAGCACCGGTGTAAGGGTAAGCGATACGAAAGCAGAAATAAGTACGGCACCGGCTACAACCACCCCAAACTCGCGAAACAGCCTACCTGTAAAGCCTGGCAAAAAGATGATGGGCAGAAACACCACCGCTAGCGTGATAGAGGTAGAAATAACAGCAAAGTAGATTTCCTCGCTGCCTTCTTTGGCTGCACGGTGTTTGTTGAGCCCTTGTTCTATTTTTCTGAAGATGTTTTCGGTAACTACTATACCATCATCAACCACCAGCCCAGTGGCGAGCACTATGGCCAGAAGGGTGAGTATATTGATGGTGAAGCCCATAATGTACATAATGAAAAATGCACCAATGAGGCTGACAGGAATATCTATGAGCGGACGAAAAGCAATGAGCCAGTCGCGGAAGAAGAGGTAAATAATGACTATAACTAGTAGGAAGGAAATGATGAGGGTTTCTTCTACTTCCTTAATAGACTTGGTGATGAAGGTGGTGGTATCCATGGCAATATCCACCTTTATGTCGCTGGGAATGTCTTTTTTTAGTTGTTCGTAGCGTTTGTAGAATTCATCGGCTATGGCTACATAGTTTGACCCTGGCTGGGGTATGAGCGCCAGCGCTACCATGGGTACTCCGCTTTCTTTTAGTTGGGTTTCTTCGTTGGTGGCACCCAGCACTGCTTCACCTATGTCGCTGAGGTGGATATCGGTGCTGTCGACGTGTTTTATGATAAGATTGTTGAAGTCTTCTTCGGTGTAGAGTCTTCCTAGGGTGCGCACAGCCAGTTCGGTATTGTTGCCAGAGAGCTTGCCCGATGGCAGTTCTACATTTTGCTTGTCTAGTGCAGCCTGAATATCTGGGAATGTGATGCCGTAGCCTGCCATTTTGAGGGGGTCGAGCCAAAGGCGCATGGCATATAACTTCTGCCCCCATACCTGAATGCTACTGACGCCGGGAATGGTTTGTAGCCGCTCCAGCAGTACGTTTTCGGCATAGTCGGTGAGTTGCATGGGGTTTTTGTTCATGCTCTGCACGGTCATGGAAATGATGGGGCTGCTACTGGCATCAGATTTTGACACTACTGGAGGAGCATCTATGTTTTGAGGCAGGCTTTTGATGGCCTGAGATACTTTGTCGCGCACATCATTGGCAGCGGCTTCGAGGTCTATGCTGAGGTCGAACTCTACGCTGATGCTGCTGGCACCTTGCAGGCTAGTAGAGGAAATGCCCTTGATGCCAGCTATGCCGTTTATAGACTTTTCGAGAGGTTCTGTGATTTGCGACTCTATAACATCAGGGTTAGCACCTGAGTAGTTGGTTTTTACATTGATGATAGGAGGATCGATAGAGGGATAGTCTCTTATGCCCAGCGTTTTGAAGCCTATAGCACCAAATACTATTATGATAATATTGAGTACTATAGCCAGTACAGGCCTACGAAGAGAAAGAGAAGGTAAACTCATATTGTGCGCCGAAATCTATTCAAAAATAGACTATTTGCGACGAAAGATGTATGTACTTGTATTGAGGTTGTAAATCTGGGGATGTGCAAATACTATAGGACTGTGCATGTAGTTCATTGGTAGGGTATAATGAAGAAGGTATATTGTAATGTGTTAGATTTTTTGCTAAAAATTATGATTTGGGGTGAAAAAAGTTAGGATGATAGCGGAGTGTTACAGTTTTAATTTACTGATATCTCTGTATGTGTTCCAAAACAATAGCAATTCTATAGTATTTCCATTAATGCGATAATATAGGATGATGCGTTCGTGAATTACGCATTTTCTTATGCCTTTGTGTAAGTTGTAAACTGGAAACAAAAATGGATTTTCTTGAATAATGCCAATTATTTTATCTACACGTTCGATAAACTGTAGAGTAACTTTATTTCCCCATTCTTTATGTAAGTAATCTAGATTTTGTTCATAAGCTTTCTTTGCTCTTGTGGAAATCTTTACAGTATATGTCATTACTGATATTTCTTTTTAAACTCAGCAAGAACTTCCCCGTAGGGTACCAAGTCACCATTGTTAGCTTCTGTTATTGCCAATTCGAGCTGGCGATCGAGTTCTGGGTCGGAGTCGAGTAGCCCCTTTCCTGAATCCAGCAATTCTTTTATGGCATGAATTACAAACTCATCTTGCTCCTCGTTGATACGTTGTATTATTTCTTTCTTTTCAGCAGTGATATTCATAATCTACTTTTGTTATTCAAAGTTAAGATTTTTTTGGTGTGAAAATGATAATGGCTGGCAAGTGTTGCACTTGCCAGCCATTATGCTATGTTGTAAATATAATCTTTGTTGTTACAGATGTATTGCTTCGCCCAACGCCACTTCTACGGCATCTTTTATGCCTTCGCTCATGGTAGGGTGGGGGTGAATACTGTCTAGCACTTCTTGCCAAGTAGTTTCTAGTTTGCGAGCCACTACTGTTTCGGCTATCATTTCTGTTACGTTGTAGCCTATCATGTGTGTACCCAGCCATTCGCCGTATTTAGCATCGAAGATCACCTTTACGAAACCTTCTTGTGCGCCAGATGCAGTAGCCTTGCCCGATGCTGAGAATGGGAATTTACCTACTTTCAGTTCGTATCCTGCTTCTTTAGCTTGTTTTTCGGTCATACCTACGCTAGCTATTTCTGGTACGCAATAGGTACATCCTGGTACATTGCCGTAGTCGAGCGGCTCAGGTATGTGTTTGTATTTGCCTTCTTTGTTGGCTATAGCCTCTACGCATATGATAGCCTCTTTAGAAGCTACGTGTGCCAGAGCTTGACCTGGAGTGATGTCGCCAATGGCGTATATGCCATCTACATTGGTTTTGTAGTATTTGTCAACAGTTACTCTACCTTTATCGGTAGCTATTGCGGCAGCTTCCAGACCTATGTTTTCGATATTGGCTGCAATACCTACTGCGCTCAGCAGTACATCTGCTTCCAGTATCATTTCGCCCGTAGCTGTTTTTACGGTAGCTTTTACGCCAGCACCTGTAGTGTCTACTTTTTCTACAGAGGCATTGGTCATTATAGTAATGCCTTTTTTCTTGAAGCTTTTTTCGAGCTCTTTAGATATATCTTCATCTTCTACTGGTACTATACGTGGCAAGAACTCAACGACAGTAACCTTAGTGCCAATACTATTGTAGAAATAAGCAAATTCTACACCTATGGCACCCGAACCTACTACTATCATAGTTTTGGGTTGTTCTGGCAAAGTCATTGCTTCGCGGTAGCCTACTACTTTTTTGCCATCTTGTGGCAGGTTGGGTAGCTGGCGGCTGCGAGCACCAGTAGCCAAGATGACGTGGCGAGCCTGATGAACTGTAACAACACCATCGGTGCCGGTAACTTCTACTTCTTTTTTTGCATTCAGCTTGCCCATACCCATTAGTACGTCAATCTTGTTCTTTTTCATCAGAAACTGAATGCCTTTGCTCATTTTGTCAGCTACACCACGGCTGCGCTTTATCATGGCACCGAAGTCTGGTTTGAAGTCGGTGGCTATGATGCCATAATCTGCTGCATGTGTAAAGTTTTCGTATACACTAGCAGATTTGAGTAGTGCTTTGGTAGGGATACAGCCCCAGTTGAGGCATATACCACCCAGACTTTCTTTTTCTACTATAGCTGTTTTGTAACCGAGCTGCGAAGCGCGAATAGCAGCTACATAGCCACCTGGTCCGCTACCTACTACGATAAGATCGTATGCCATAAAACTAATTTATTGTTTAGTAAATGATTTGATTGAACAATGCGCGGCAAATGTAATAAAAACTGAGGCGGTCGCAAAAGTAATTTTACTACAAGTGTGATTAATTTATTATGTTTTGTGCTGCCTTGATAGGAAATTTGCTCTTTAATAAGCGATTATCTGCTATACTTGTTTTTGTACACCACCGGCGATACACCCGTTATCTTTCTGAAAGTGGTTCGGAAAGCCTTTGGGTCTGTGTAGCCTACAGCATACATCACCTCTGTTATATTATCGCGGCTTACTTCAAAGCTCTTTTTTGCTGCTTCCACCTTTACTCGTTGCATGTATTCGGTGATGGTATTGCCGGTGGCTTCTTTAAATCTTCGTTCTAGTGTGCGCTTGCCAGTTGCTAGTTCACTGCACAGTTGCTCCACAGTTATGCGCTGGGCATAGTGTTGTTCTATATACTCCTGAGCTAGTCTTACTGTTTCGTCCTTGTGCGATTTTTGTCCACGGAAGATAACAAACGGAGACTGGTTGTTGCGCATAGTTTCTATCACAAAGTATTTTGATGCCATAATAGCTATTTCTCTGCTAGTGTACTTCTCTACCAAATACAACAACAGATTCCAGAATGAGTTGGCTCCACCGCTGGAGTACAATCTGTTTTCTTCGGTAATAATTTTATCATCCACAAGTACTACATCCGGATACATACTTCTGAACTCGGTAGCGTAAAGCCAGTGAGTAGAGCATTTTTTTCCTTTGAGCAGACCAGTAGCAGCTAGCAGAAAAGCGCCTATACACAAACTGGCCAATTCTGCACCTTTCTCGTATTTGTCTATTATCCAGGGTAGCAGTTCTTTATTGAGGTCTAAAGCGGTTTGTATGTCCCCACTAAGTGCGGGTAATATGACAAGATCGGTATGAGTTACCTCATGCAGTAGGGCGTCTGTGTGTATGGTGAAGAGTCCATCATTTAGTGTTATTTCACGCTTGGTGCCCACGAGTTGTACATTGAAAACCGGTGGCTTACCAGCTTGCTGCATAAAGCCATTGATAGCTGTAAACATATATCTGGGGTCAGCAACGCTAGCCATTACTGCGGTTTCGGGTATGAGAATACTTACATGTAACATACTGTCAAACTTACATAAATTGTCGTAGACACACACACATTATGTCGCCATTTGCCCTGCTTGCCTTGTATATCTTACCTAATTTTACTTTCCAATCTAATACCTCAAATACTGTGGCAAAAGCAACCTCTAAACTTACAGGCACAGAAGCGGTGAATGCCTATATGCTGCAGCTACAGCACCCGCACAAAGCAGGTATAGAGCTAGTAAGGAACATTATCCTAACAGCCAACTCTAATGTTGCAGAACGTGTTAAATGGAATGCCCCCAGCTTTTATTACAAAGAGGATATTGGAGCATTTCATGTGCGGCAGGAGAAGTTCATTCATCTGGTTTTGGTTTTTCCGCATGGTATTATTGAGCATAGCTATGGTATACTGGAGGGCGATTATAAAGACCGTCGTATGGCATACTTCTACAGTATAGAAGACATAGAAAATAAAAAAACTGCCTTGCAAAACGTCATAAATGATTGGGTGGCTCTTACCGACAAATCAACAGCAGTTTTGTGATCAAATTCCAAGCACCAATCACCAAATTCCAAGTACCAAATTCCAAAAATCAAATTCCCAAGGGCAAATTTCAAATCCAAGTCAAATTCCAATTCTAAATACTAAACAGCAGAACATTAATCATGGCACACATCAGCACACATGTAGCCTACAATGGCAACTGTGAGGAAGCATTCCTCTTTTACAAATCGATATTTGGCGGTGAGTTTACCAACCTCATGCGCAACCAAGATTTGCCTCCTAATGTACCAGCACCTCCAGGCTCTGTACCCAGCCAAATATTGCACATATCATTGTCGCTCAGCAACGGTTGTGCGCTTATGGGCTGCGACATGCCATCTTCGTACGGTGCAGCTACATCGGGAAACAGATTTAATATATCTATTAGCACTGGTAGCGAGGCAGAGACCGAACATATATACAATGGTCTGCTAGCAGGAGGCAAAATAGCTATGTCACTGCAACATACTTTTTGGGGCGCTTACTTTGGTATGGTGGTAGATAAGTATGATGTGCAATGGATGGTGACCTATGATGCACCAACTGTATAGCAATGTAAATGTACCATCAACACACTACACAATATGATAGAGGTTTTTCGAACCAACGTCAACTCGGCACAACAAGCAGATATGATGACAGCGCTTTTACTGCATAGTTATCCGTCTGCTGCTATCACCTTCGATTTGGAGGACTGTGACCGTGTACTGCGCATAGTAGGTGTGCACTCACCGCAGCATATTGTAGCAATAATGATGTCACATGGTTATGATTGCCAGCCACTGCCCTGACTAAACACCTATTTAAAGCACTACACCCTGCCAAATGGCAGGGTGTAGTGCTTTAATGATAAAATATATACTGTAAAATATGATTAAGCAACTATTGTGCTCAGTACAGCATTCATATTGCGTACAGCGTCAGCAGACTTGTTGAACGCAGCCATTTCTTCTTCATTCAGTTTGAAGTCGATAATGCTTTCCCAACCGTTGCTACCAATTACTACTGGTACACCTAGGCAAATGTCGTTCTGGCCATATTCGCCTTCCAGCGATACGCAGCAAGGGAATACTTTTTTCTGGTTGCGCACTATTGATTCTACTAGTTCAGCTCCGGCAGCACCAGGTGCATACCATGCAGATGTACCTAGCAGACCTGTAAGAGTAGCACCACCTACCATAGTATCGGCAGCTACTTTTTTCAGTGTTTCTTCGCTCAGCAGGTTGTGGATGGGAGTACCGTTAAGCGTAGCTAGGCGGGTAAGTGGTATCATGGTAGTATCGCCATGACCACCTACTACTGTAGCTTGCAGGTCGTTTTGAGAGCAATTTAGTTCTTTTTGCAGGTAGCATTTAAACCTAGCGCTGTCTAGTATACCACCCATACCTATAATGCGGTTTTTGGGAAGGCCAGTAGATTTTAGTGCCAGATACGTCATTGTATCCATTGGGTTTGATATTACTACTATAATTGCATTCGGCGAGTATTCCAGTGTGCTTTTACATACACCTTCTACTATTTTGGCATTGGTGCCTATTAGTTCTTCCCGCGTCATACCTGGTTTACGTGGTATGCCAGAGGTTATTACTACTACATCAGAGCCTGCTGTAGCTGCATAGTCATTAGTTACACCCTTAACACGAGTATCAAAACCGCACAATGAAGCAGTTTGCGTAATATCCAGTGCCTTGCCCTCAGCAAAACCTGGTTTAATGTCCAATATCACCAGTTCTTCAGCCAGCTGTCTGCGGGCAATGTTATCGGCACATGTAGCACCTACGGCACCAGCACCCACTACTGTTATTTTCATTCTCTTTTATTTTTTTAAGAGTTAAATAATAAAATATTGCGCCGCAAAGATACAGTAAGCTTTTCTAATAGTAAGTGACAGTCCTCTACATTTTCTGAAAGGAGAATAAGGATGGTTGTACAATAAGCGCTTTTCTAATCACTGTTTAGGAGATTAAATGTGTCTTTAATTTATTTGACATTACATCATATTTTCTGGGTATTGCTAAAAAATCTTCAGGCTGCCCCGAAACAAGAGACAGCCTGAATACTCATTAGAAGGTTAATTTGGAAAATATTATGTTAAGTTAACGTTGTAAGCTCATGCGTTTCACTAACGTAGAATTTCCTGAAGTAGTTTTTACAAAATACAAACCATTACTTAGTTTGCTATTTAATACAATTTGTTTTTGATTATTAGTTGGTGTTGATGGTAATTTTCCAGAGAAAACTAGTTTGCCTAACGCATCTGTTATTTCAATAATCAGTTCACTATTCCATTTGCCTTCAATTGTGAATGTTCCGTTATTAGGATTTGGCGAAATGATTATTTCACCTATGTTAGTGATGTTTGGTAAGACTAGTGTACCAGAAACGGTTAGCTTAGCAGAATCAGATGCAACACCCAAACAGCTATCAGAAGATACCAAGCAACGGTATGTTTTTCCAGAGATTAAACTATCTGTGGGTGTAACTGTAAGAGTAGGGGTGAATACACCTGAATATGGGGGAGTATTCGATAGGTTTACAAAGCCAGAAGTTGTGTTAACTTGCCACTGGTAAGTTGGTGAAAAAGCTGATACGTTAACACTGAAACTTGCTGATCCACCAACGGGTGTAGTGTCATTGACTGGGTGTTGTGTGATTATATTGGACACAGAATAATATAGTGCAGCTACTTCACAAGGTGATAGTGCACGATTCCAAATACCTAGTTCATCTATAATACCGTAAAAAAACTGCCATGTACCTCCATCTACTGCGCCTATGTAATTATACATTGTAGTAGTGGGGTATGACTGGGTTCCCGGTAGATATTGTCTGTTTTTCAAAACTCCATCTATATAAATACACATATAGCCAGAAACAGAATCATAGGTGCCAGTAAACATATGGAAATTAGTATCTAATCCTGAAACAGGATGACCTACTTGACGTACTAAAGTGCCTGGATCTACGTCTCGTCTGATAAGAACTTGTCCGCCATTTATGTACAACATATGAGGGTCGTGGGCAGATGTTGGGTCGCCTCTCCAGTATATTTGCTCTTGGCTAGAAAAAGTATAATCATAAGATTTTACCCACGCAGAAATGGTTAAGCTAGACGTAATGTCTACTGATATTTCTTTTACTGCTGTGCTTGGTGGTACATAAATATAGTTGCTTGTTCCATTAAAGCTATAGGCAGTATTGGGAGTGCCATATCTGCCTTTTGCCATAGTTGCTCCATATACGGTGCCATCGTGTCCATGCATAGTACTATCTACAGCATTACCTGTAAATGGGAACCAAGCATTAAGACCTAATACAGGTAAGTAAGAAGGTAGCTGCGCTGATAGCTGATTAAAGGTACAGAGCAATGTTAGAAATACAATTACGATACGTTTCATGTGTGATTTTTTGAAGGTAAATGTATGAAAATGTACAAACATTTTAAGTGTAGATTTTATTCTTATTCTGTTACTTTAGTCTATAGGACCGTTTTTAGTGTAATTAGTACTGACTTTAGGGATGTTTGTTCTTTTTATAAGTTTTTGAGTAATAAATAGTTGTGAATTTTAACACACTCACTTTGTTTAAGAGTTTTACATTTTTTACCAAAGTTTATAATAGGAAATATCCTAGAGTATCATTTCTTTTGACAATTCTGTGGTTGAAATATTACTTTTCATGACAAGTTTTTGGTTAAAGTATCGCTATCTTAGCGTTTTGCTAATGTATTATTAACACAAAATCTTGTAATGCTAAAGAGGTTTTCTTTTCTCATGTCTGCAGCAATGGTATGTTTTGCCGGACATGTATCAGCACAGTCGCAGCCCTGCTCTACAGATGAGCACCATAGGCAATTGATGAAGGCGCATCCGGAACTTGAAGAGTATGAGCGTCAATTTACCGAACAATTGGGACGTGGCCTTGCTGCCAGAACCACCGCTTCAGTAGATACTCAGTATTATGATATTCCATTGGTAGTACATGTAGTACACGACTATGGTACCGAAAATCTGAGCGACAATGATATATATGATGCTGCTACTAACTGGGCACTATCGTTTGTGATGGCTAACCCTGATACATCTATGGTCATTGCCCCCTTTAAGCCATACATTGGTAATGCACGTATGCGCTTGCATCTGGCTACTATCGACCCTCAAGGCAACCCTACCAAAGGTGTAGTAAGACACCATAGCTACCTTACAGTAGCTGGTAGCGACCAATCGAAAATAGAACCTTGGCCTAATAACAAGTATATCAATATTTATTTTACCAGCACTCTGGGCAACTCTGGTGCAGCAGCTTACGCCTATTATCCATCTTCAGGAGCACTGATGCCCTATTATGATGGTGTTATTAGTTTAGCAAGCTACCTTAACACCTCTAAAACTATTCCGCACGAGCTGGGTCATGTATTGAATCTACCGCACGTATGGGGAAACAACAATAATGCTGCTGTAGCCTGTGGTGATGACGGTGTAGATGACACCCCACCTACTCGTGGTCATACTCCAGGGTGTGTGCCTGTAGCAATATTTGATACTACTTGTGCTACTGGATATGCCAAAACATATATGTCTTCTACTGGGTTGGTAGATTCGGTGGTGAACTATCCTGATACCACCAATGCTCAGAACATAATGGATTATACATATTGCTCCAACATGTTCAGTATAGGGCAGTGTGTACGTATGCGCACAGCACTAACCAGTTCTGTAGCAGGTAGAAATAATCTGATTACCCCAGACAATCTTGCACAAACAGGAGCACTAGCACCTATGCCTGATTTGCCACCAATAGCTGACTTTACACTCAACAAAGCAACAGGTAATGGAGTGATAAGCGATCCTAAGTCTTACTTCCTTACGTTCAACAATATGGGTAGTTTTTCATTCAGGAATGCATCATGGAATGATACTATTTCGTCAGTTAACTGGTCATTTTCTAATGGTGCTACAGTGCCTACATCAACTGCTACAGCCAATGTTACTAATAGGTTTTCTATGCCAGGTTGGGTAACAGTTACACTGACCGCAACATCTAACGCTGGCAGCAACACAATAATTAACGACCGTGCAGTGTATGCCGCCGATACTACAACAATAGGCGGTGTAGGGTATACACAGAATTTTGCTAATCCTGCAGACCTGCACAATTGGCCAATGTTCAACTATTACAACAATCAGTTTAAGTGGGAGCACTACACAGGTGCCGGTAAAGATGATAATAGTTGTTTGCGTTTCAGGTCTTACGATACTACCAACAGAAGGTCTGGGACAGCCACTGGCGATTATGATGATGTAATCACTCCAGCGTTTGACTTGGAAGGTGTTACTGGTGAATTGTATTTCAACTTCTTCACTACAGGCGCATCAACATCTAATGGGTTGTCTGGTTTTGGTGTTACTAGAGTTAATGATTCTCTTGAGATATCGGTAAGTACGTCAGGTGGTGCCAGATGGACAAAAATAGGTGGTGTTAGGCGTGCTGATGTGCCGAATGCTGGTAATATGTCTGCCCGTTACTTGCCTACGTCTTCTTCTGTATGGAAAGGTAGGTCTATAAGCATACCAACTGCGCAGCGCACCAGCGAAATTTTCTTCAGGATCCGTGTACGTGCAGGAAATGCTGGTAATAATATATACCTTGACAATCTGAGCATAGGTACTACAACAACAGATGTGCAGGAGATGATAGCCGCGGCTGGCAGCAGTGCACTGGTTATATATCCTAATCCATCTACCGGAGGTGCAAATTTGATGTTTACTACTGGCAACGATGGTAAGGTACACTACAGTATCAGAGATATATCGGGCAGGTTGATAAAAGAAGTAACTAAAAATGTGTCGCCAAATACCAAAGTAACAGAGTTTGTAGATAGAGCAACGGTACCTGCTGCGGGTTTGTATTTTGTATCTTTGACTACAGGAGGAATGAATGCGACTCAGAAAATGATAGTAGATTAGGTAAATAAATATTTATATAGTACCCAAGATTGTCCTTCTATTATACGTCTATATCTAGGAGAACATGTGTATAATGGAGGGTTTATGAAAAAAACGTTAGGATAAGTTTATGAAATTGGGGTAAATATTGGGTAATGTTTAGTGTTTTATATAATTTTGGAACTTTACAACTTAAACTAAAATGAAGAGAAAGTCATTATACGTTGCCTTGGCTATGGCAATGATTTCGGGAACGGGGTATGCACAGACTTCGTGTGGGACTGATGAGATCAACAAACATTATCAGAAATTAAACCCACAGGCTGCGGAGTTTGAGCGTCAGATGAATGAAAGTATAGCTGCTTTCATAGCATCAAGGAATATGTCTGGAGCTGCAGCTAGAACCACTGCAACTAGGTCTGATACAGATTATTACGATATACCTGTAGCAGTACACATCATTCACAATTATGGCAACGAGTTTCTGAAAGACAGTAACGTGTATGCTATGATCAACCACCTCAATAAGTTTTACAACAAACAAAGTGCGTTGAACAATATTATTGAGCCGTTCAAAAAGTATATAGGTAACGCCAAGATTAGGTTTCATTTGGCTACTATAGATCCTAACGGCAACCCTACTAAAGGTATTACCCGTCGTTTTTCTTACCTTACCTTCGGTGGTGATGAGCAAGCTAAAATGGACCAGTGGAATCCACGTAGTTACTTCAATATTTGGTTCGAGAACAGGATTGGAAGAGCACCAGCATCTGGTACTATTCTAGCTTATGCTACTTTCCCATCTACAGGTGAATCTTTCCCATTTACTGATGGTGTTATATCTGGCTACCTGTACATTAACGATGAGAATACAATAGAGCACGAAGCAGGTCACTACTTTCAGTTGTATCACCCCTGGAACAGTGGTGCTGATGTAGGTGCAATATGTGGCGATGATGAGGTAGACGATACCCCACCTACTAAAGGTCACTTTAGTGTTTGTAACCTTTATGATACTACTTGTGCCGTAAACTACTACAAAGTTTATGCACGTGCATCTGGTACTGTAGATTCTTTGGTGAACTACCCTGATACTACCAATACTCAGAACATAATGGACTATTCTGCTTGTCCGCAGAGTATGTTGTCTGTAGGCCAAGTATGGCGCATGCGCGGTGCGCTCAATAGCAATATTGGTGGTAGAAGCAACCTGTGGGATAGCACTAATCTGGCTATGACAGGAGCAATGGCTCCAACTCCGGATTTGAAACCAATAACTGATTGGGCTCCGAAACTTACTAACAATGCTGCTTCAGCTGTTACTCGTTTCACTTTCCCTGATGTTCCTTTATTCTTTGTTAATAGGAGCTGGCAAGACACTATTACATCTGTGTCTTGGACATTTACAAATGGTGCTAACTTACCATCTCCAACCTACACTACATATGCTGGTATCAATTTACCTTTCAGCAACAAGTTCTCTGAGCCAGGATGGGTTAATGTAACACTTGCTGCAACAGGTAACAACACAGGTACTACAACCACTACTTACGAAAAAGCATTGTATGTAGCAGATAATGTAGCTGTGAAAGCTATAGATGGTTACTATCAGGAATTTAAAGCAGATGGTGACAGAGACAAATGGCCGTTATTTAACTACTACAACAATGATTTCAAATGGAAATATGCTGATGTAGGTATGTATGACAACAACTCTATCATGTACCGCAGTTTCGATAGCCGTGTGGGTGTTGCAGCATTAACTGGTACACCACAAGGTGACTTTGATGATATGTACAGTATACCATTTGACCTAACAGGTTTTGATGGCAAACCATGCAACCTTAACTTCTTCTATTCTGGCGCTTCTCGTACTGCATCTTCTGAGCACATTAATGATACTTTGTTCATTGACTACTCAATTGATAAAAAACATGCTTGGACCAACATCAAGAAGTTGACAAAAGGCGATTTGTTGAACAAAGGAGTTATCTCTACTGAATATACACCATCTTCTTACATGGATTGGTCTCCTATGACAGTTACTTTGCCTAACGCTGCACGTACGCCATACACTGTATTCCGTTTCCGTTACAAGCCAGGTGTATTCAAAGGTGGTACAGCAGGTACAGGTAACAACTTCTTCATGGATAGAATCAATATCGCTCCATGGCCAGCTGAAGTTACAGATGTAATGATGGGTAGCCAGAACGTAAAAGTAGTGCCTAACCCTACAAGTGGTGATGCATATGTACTGGTAAAAGATGCTGTTAATTCTAAAGTGGAAATAGTAGTTTCTGACATCACAGGCAAAGTAGTATACAAATCTACAGAGCAGGTAAAAGGTGGTACTTCACGTATACTAATACCAGGTAGTGCAATAACTACTAAAGGGCTATACATGGTACAAACCATTACTGGATCTCAGGTAAACACACAGAAACTGGTAGTTTATTAATAGTAACTGATTAGCTAATTTAAGTTTTCGGAACAGCTGCTTACACAACGTAAGCAGCTGTTTTCGTTAGAGGATAATAGCAACGATAATACAACTACTGTGGCTTCTACCGAAATGATGAGTGGTAATTGTTGAAATTTTTGTAGGTTTACACGTATGAAACCGCGTCAATCATCATTGCCAATGCTAGCAGGGCGTAAGCCAGTTATGGAAGCATTGGAGCAGGGTGTAACCATAGAGAAGATTTTTTTGCTCAGAACAGCATCGGGTCCAGAGATAAATACCATAAAACAAAAAGCAAGAGAGTACAATATTCCTATCAGCCAGGTGCCAGTAGAAAAACTCGATTATCTCACCAAAGTACAGCATCAGGGAGTGGTAGCATGGGGCTCATTGCTGCAATATGTAGACCTCCAAGCGGGTATTTCGCATGTGGTATTACAGACGTGCGTAATGTAGGGGCTATAGCACGTAGTGCATTGTGCTGTGGTGCACAGGCATTGATATTGCCTACATCGCATGCAGCATCGCTAACAGAGGAGGCAGTAAAAACATCGGCAGGGGCACTGCGCAAGATTATGCTGTGCCGTACGCCGTCTGTGCAGCAGGCTATGGATATACTTAGGCTAAATGGTATACAAATACTTGGTACACAAATGAGGGGTAGTGTGCCTGTGTATGAAAGCGACATGACTATACCTACAGTAGTGGTGATGGGGGCAGAAGATACAGGTATCAGTAAAGATGTACTGAAGCGGGCAGACCAACTAATAAGAATACCTATGGCGGCATCGTTCGATTCTCTGAATGTATCTGTTGCTGCTGGTATGGTACTCTACGAGGCGCTACGCCAAAGGCTACATGTGAAGTAGATGACTGAATGCTACATAAACAAGTACATCAATCTAATAGTCCACATATTATTAAACTGCTGACCTCTGCCAAAATACTGAGGCGTACTGTTTCTTATAGAAATAAGTGAGTACTGAAAGCGCACATTCAGAAATAATCCTTTCCAGCAGTGTAGGTTGCCGGAGAGTAAAAAATTGTAGTCACTTTTCTTAAACGGATAGTCGAGCAGATTTACATTTTGTTTTGGGCTCGTTTCTATATTTTCTTTTGCAGTGCCTAGTCTGGAATAAGAGAAACCCCCACCGAAGTGGCTTTTGCGCTTGTCGAAGTAATTGAGCATCAGGGGCACCTCAGCATAGTTGAGCGTAATACCATAATTAGTGATGAATAGTCCTGGAATGGGAGTATATGGGTCTTTTGATCTTGCGCCTTTTTGGGTGTAGAGCACTTCCATACTTGCTGCCAGATGTTCGTCTAGTTTGGTGTAAACAATACCACCCAGGTTGAAGCCCACCTTGTGATAGCCAGCAAAATTATCGCCATCTACCTGTGAGAAATTAGTACCTGCTATTAGCCCACCATAAAACGTTTTTTCGTCTTCTAAATAATAATTCTGTGCAGTAGCATTTGTGTGGGTACACAATGCTAGGCACAAGAAATATAAAATGGTTAGTTTTCGGCTCATGAAAAGTAGTGTTGCACAACAGTAATTCAAATATACACTTGTTTAGATAAACAGGTACATAAGTCGCACTGTCCATAGGTTGTTAAATTGTTTTTGAGCACGAGACAGGCTAGGTGGAGATGCAGTGCGAGCCGGAGTCAAAGCATACTGAAACCTGATATTGAAAAACAACCCTTTCCATACATGCATCTGAGCACAGGCTACAAGGTCGTAGCTATCTGATTTGAACGGATATTTTGTGAAGTCTAGGTTAAACTCAGGCAGAGTCGACATCGTTTCTGTGCTGCTTATAAGCCTAGAGTAAGACATTCCTAACCCGAAGTGGCTTTTGCGCTTATCGAAATAGTTAATCATTACCGGTATCTCTACATAGTTCAGATTGATGCCATATTTGGTGATAAGGGTGGCGCTGTCTATAGGTGAATACCTTACGTTGTTGCTTCTGGCACCTTTCTGGCTATAGAGCATCTCTAGGCTTATGGCGGTGTGCCTGTATACCTGTATATAGCCTATACCACCAGCATTGATACCCACCTTGTGATACCCTGCATAACTGTCTCCGTCTACCTGGCAAAAATTAGCTCCAGCTACAAGGCCCACAGTAATAGTTTTGGGTTTTTCTATGTACAGGCCAGCGGGCTCATCGCTTATTTGAGCAGTAGCAATATTGCAAAAACACAAGGACAGAATATTGATAACAATAAGTGCCGTGAATTTTCTACTTTTAGTCATTGAAACCGCTGTGCTAATGAGCTTCAAATATACACCAAACACGCTAAAAAAACTTGAAGAGCTATTCGAGGAGGCCCGTTATATCATACGTTATGAAAAGGGGCACTTCAATAGTGGCTATTGCATACTGGAGGAGCGTAGAGTGGTGGTTATAAATAAATTTTTCAATGTAGAAGGGCGCATTAATGCACTGGTAGAAATATTGCAAAACATAAAAGTAGTAGAAGAAGAGTTGAGTAGCGAGATGCTGAAGTGGTACAAACAATTGAAATCAGATCCTGATTTTGGTGCAGAACAATCGGTACAGACTAAAATGGATATGTAATTGTGAAAGTAACTTTTCTAGGTACAGGTACCTCTCAGGGGGTTCCCTTTATTGGTTGCGATTGTGATGTTTGTCTGTCGGCAAATCATAAGGACAAGCGGTTACGCTGTGCTGTCTGGATACAGACAGAGGACACCAGTATTGTCATAGATAGCGGACCAGACTTCAGGTATCAGATGTTGCGGGCTGGTGTGCGCAAGCTAGATGCTATTATCTTCACGCATGGGCACAAAGACCATGTAGCCGGGCTAGATGATATTAGACCTTATAATTTTTTTGAGAAGAAGCCAGTGGCAATATATGCTACCGAAGAAACACAAGAAACACTAAGGCGAGAGTTTAGTTATATTTTCAGCAATATTACTTACCCAGGCATACCGCAGATATCTATGCACACTATAAATGGTGATGAACCATTTGTAATAAATGGTATAGAGATAGTGCCCATAAAAGTATTGCATTACAAGATGGAAGTACTGGGGTTCAGAATAGGCGATTTTACCTATATCACTGATGCCAATTATATAGCTATTGATCAACTGGCGAAAGCAGTGGGTAGCAAAGCATTTGTTTTGAATGCTCTTCGCAATGAACCACACATATCGCATTATACACTGCAAGAGGCAATATCAGTAGGTAGAGATACGGGCGTGCCAGATGTGTACTTTACGCATATTAGTCACCAGTTAGGCTTACATGATGCCGTCACACAATCTCTCCCCGAGGGTATGCACCTGGCATACGATGGGTTAGAATTGCATTTTTAGTAATGAGATAGAGTTGTTTTTTCTGTAATAATTTGAGATTTTTGCAAAAAAAATAATTTTATTTTTTCATTTCTATCAGCAACCCTATCATGAATACTAATAATACACCACATGCCGCCCCCAAAGGTTATTTAGCTATCATTAAGTCGGCAATTAAAGGCGAAGAATATGATTTTACGTCCATAGACCTTCGCAAGGCTGTAGTGCTATTAGCTATACCCATGATGCTGGAGTTGGCATTAGAGTCGGTGTTTGCGGTGGTAGATATTTACTTTGTCAACATGCTGGGCGTACATGCGGCTTCGGTGGTGGGGCTTACAGAGTCGGTTATCACATTGGTCTATTCAGTAGGTATAGGTCTCAGTGCTGCTGCTACAGCCATGGTGGCACGTAGGGTAGGCGAGAAAGATGCAGAAGGGGCATCTCATGCGGCTGCTCAGGCCATATTGTTGGCTATTATGGTGTCAGCAGTATTAGCTGTGCCAGGATTGGTTTTCGCATCAGACATACTTGGGTGGATGGGGGCTGAGCCAGCCGCCATTGCAGAGGGGCTCACTTATGCCCGAATACTCATAGGCGGAAATGTCGTTATCATTCTACTGTTTCTTATCAATGGTATTTTCAGAGGTGCAGGCAATGCTGCCATAGCTATGAAAAGCTTGTGGATAGGCAATGCCTTCAATATCATTCTGGATCCTATTCTTATTTTCGGGCTCATGCACATTCCGGGTTTGGGGGTTACTGGTGCTGCAGTAGCTACTACTACTGGTCGCACAATAGGGGTACTCTATCAGTTATACCACCTGCGTAGGGCTACCGGAGTGCTGAAGCTACGCAAGTCGCACTTTGTGCCAGACATGGGTATCATAAAGGGGCTGTTGGCCATTGCATCCCCAGCCACATTGCAGTTCATTATAGCCTCAGCCAGTTGGATATTTCTGGCGTCAATAGTAGCTAAGTATGGCAGTGCGGCATCTGCTGGCTACCAGACTGCCATTAGGCTGGTAGTGTTTTTTATACTGCCAGCATGGGGCATGAGCAATGCGGTGAGTACACTGGTGGGGCAAAACCTTGGGGCTAAAATGCCCGATAGGGCGGAACAGAGCGTATGGATAACCGTGAAGTACAATGTGGTATTTATGGCAATGGTTACTTTAATACTGTTTTTCTTTGCACACGATTTGGCTAGTTTTTTCATTCCTGCCAAAGAAACAGAGCAGTTGAGGTACGCCGCATTAGCATTGCAAATCATAAGTTCGGGTTATGTTTTTTATGGTATAGGCATGGTAATGACACAGGCATTTAATGGTGCAGGAGATACTACTACACCTACTCTTATATACTTAGTAGGTTTCTGGATATTTCAGATTCCTTTTGCCTTCATTATGTATTATTATTACCATGCAGGTATTAGTAGCACTTTTTGGGCTGTTCCGCTAGCCGAAACGCTTATATCTATAGCTGTTTATTTGTTTTTCAGAAAGGGTAAATGGAAAACAGTGAAGGTATAATAGCATATGAGCAGTGCTGCAACTCATCCTGTTAGGCACAACTAAGAAATATTATGCATTTGAATTCGCTTTTTGGTGCATGCCATATCACATGCTTCCTTCGCTTAATTTCATTTCGCCAACATTCATTAGTTATTAACTCAACGATATTTTTACTTAGTATTCGCATATTTCCAATGCGCTAAATTGTTTTATCTTTCATTATGAGTTAGTTTTACTACTGAATTCACGTATAATATTGTAAAACAATAAGCACGAAATACCTAAACAAATGAAACGTTTCTTACTTCTTTCTATAGTGGCATGTTTTGTAATGTCTGCAACTGCGCAACAAACCAAAGATTATGCTATTCAGATTACCGCTACTACCCAAACCACCCCAGCATCTATATCGCTAAAATGGCGCAAAGTATTCTCCGATACAGCCCGTTTTTTGATATACAAAAAAGCTAAAACAGCAGTATCATGGCCTACAATGCCTGTCACTACTATCACCACTGGCGATACAACATATACCGACAATGCAGTAATTGTAGATTCGGTTTATGAGTATCAGATAAGAACCAATGGCGTATCTTATAGTCCAGCTCCTACTGGCTACATATTGGCGGGTATAAAAGCACCTGCTATACACAACAGAGGTGGACTACTAATGCTTGTAGACAATACATTCTCTACAAGTTGTGCCGCTGAGTTAGCTACATACATGGAGGATTTGCGGGGAGATGGATGGCAAGTAATCAGGCATGATCTATCAAGAACTTTACCCGATACTATAATCAGGCAAACCATAAATACCGATTATTTTGCTATTCCCAACGTCAAAGCTGTTATGATACTGGGTCATTTGGCAGTGCCTTATAGTGGTCAAATTGCCCCTGACGGACATACTGATCACCGCGGCGCATGGCCCTGCGATGCATTTTATGGTACTATTAATACATTATGGACAGATAGTTTGGTAGTAGATACTTCGGCAGCTTATCCTGCTAATCACAACAGGAAATTTGATGGTAAGTGGGATCCCATTATCGTACCTACATTGCTGAGATTGCAGATAGGAAGAGTAGATTTTTTCAACATGCCTGCATTTTCAGCTACAGAAGATCAGCTCATGCGCAACTATCTCAGGAAGGCACATACCTACAAAATGGACTCTCTTAAAATGGTGAAACGTGCCCTTATCAATGATAATTTTGGCGCTATGGCTGGCGAAGCTTTTGCTGCAAATGGTTGGCGCAATTTTTCACCACTGGTAGGTACAGATAGTGTTTCGGTCAAGCCGTTTATCAGTACATTGGCTACTTCTTCTTATCAGTGGGCTTATGGTTGCGGTGGTGGCACTTTCACCAGTGCATCGGGCGTAGGTAGTACTACCGATTTTGTAGCAAACCCGGTTAATGGAATTTTTACACTACTGTTTGGTAGTTACTTTGGTGATTGGAACACTCAAAACAATTTTTTAAGAGCACCCTTGTGCGCCGATACGCCCTCGCTTATGAGTTGCTGGGCGGGTAGACCTAACTGGTTTTTTCATCACATGGCTCTTGGCGAGCATATGGGTTATTCATCAATGCTATCTCAAAACAATGAAGGATTGTACAGTCCTACAAATTTCGGAGCCAGGTGGGTACATGTCGCCTTAATGGGCGATTTGTCATTGAGGACAGACTATATCAAAAGAGCATCGAATATTAACGTTGTATCTGCCGATTCTAGTGGTGCTACTATCACGTGGACAGCATCGCCCGATGCTGCCGTAATGGGATATTATGTGTACAGAGCAGATAGTATGTGGGGGCACTATAGCCGTGTTTCGCCAATGGTCACTACTACCACCTATACCGACACCGTAGGTGTGAGTGGAAAGAAATTCTACATGGTAAGACCAGTAAAGTTGCAATTTACACCATCGGGTAGTTATTATAATCTGGGTCTAGGTGTGGTAGATTCTGCTACCGTTTATTATCCTGCTAGTGTAGCATACGCATCAGTAAAGGTTTCCAAATTGTCGCTATATCCCAACCCGGCTAAAGACCGTATGACTTTGGAAGTAATGGCACAAGAATCAGGCACAGGATTGATGTACATAGTAAACAGCTCAGGGCAAAATATGTATCCTTTTTCTAAAGATTTGAAAACTGGGCTCAATACATTTTATCTCGATGTCAGTTCTTTGCCTGTAGGTATGTACACCGTATGTGTAAGAACAGAATCGGGAGTAGTAGCAGAGAAGTTTGTGAAATTGTAAGGGCATTTGAACTCGGTTAATAATAACGTCAAAAAACAAAGTAAAAGAGTAAGCAGGCAGTTAATTTAGCATTACCTTTGCGCAATTTGTTTTTTCAATGACAGCTACTCATACATTTACACCAGCCTGGTTATTACTACAGGATGGTACACGGTTTGCAGGTAAATCTTTTGGTGCAAAAGGTACCGCAGGAGGAGAAATTTGTTTTAATACAGGAATGACTGGGTATCAGGAGGTGTTTACAGATCCTTCTTACACTGGCCAAGTACTTATTATGAACAATGCATACGTAGGTAACTATGGTGTAAAAGCAGACGATGTAGAAAGCGATTCGGTAAAGATAAGTGCCCTCATTTGCAAAAATATATCGTACCGTTATTCCAGAATGTTGGCTGATGATAGTTTAGAAAACTACCTCATCAAAAACAACATCGTAGCCATATATGATGTGGATACCAGAGCACTGGTGCAGCATGTGCGCAACAAGGGCGCTATGAACTGTGTCATATCTACCGAGCATTCTGACGAAGCAGGATTGGCCGAGGCACTACAAAATGTGCCTGATATGGCTGGTTTGGAATTGTCGTCGCAGATATCTACCAAAACAGCTTACACTGTAGGTGATGAAAACGCACCCTACAGGGTAGCAGTGATGGACTATGGTGTGAAGATAAACATACTAAAATGCCTTGCAGATAGAGGCGTGTATCTGAAAGTATTTCCTGCAAAAGCCGATTTTGCCGATTTGCTTTCTTTCAATCCGCATGGTTATTTTGTATCTAATGGTCCTGGCGATCCTGCATCTATGGATTATGCAGTGACCAGAGTAAAAGAAATACTCGAAACTGGTAAACCAATGTTTGGTATATGTCTGGGGCATCAGTTACTGGCAAGAGCCAATGGCATCAGCACCTTCAAGATGCACCATGGTCATAGAGGTCTCAATCATCCGGTAAAAAATCTAATAACTGGTAAGTCTGAAATCACTACCCAGAATCATGGATTTGGTGTAGACCCTGAAGCAGTGAAAAACTGTGCTGATGTAGAGGTTACTCACCTCAACCTCAATGATGGGTCAATAGAAGGTCTGAGAATGATAAAGAGACCCGTTTTTTCTGTGCAGTATCACCCAGAAGCTACACCTGGTCCACATGACTCCAGATATTTGTTCGATGATTTTATAAACAACATCAAGCAAGCGCAATAGAACCAAAATGCTATTTATAGAAAAAGGGCTGTAGGAAAGTATAACTTTCACACAGCCCTTTTTTATATGATTGTTGCAGTATTAGTCAGTGTACTGACTGCTACGTTTTTGGCGGTTTATTTCATTGATTATTTTGTCATTGTTGCGTTTGTATTCTAGCTCGTTAGGAGTGTTTTTAGTCAGCTCTATCGATTTTTTAGCAGCAGCCAATGCCTCTTCATTATTGCCTAGTTTTTTCTCTATTCTGGCTTTCAAATACCACATGTAGTATGCCTTTGGGCTTTGATCCAGCGCCTTATCTACATAGGTACGTGCAAGGTCCAGTTTCTGGTTGCTTTCGTAGTAGTAAGTAGCTGCCTGAAAGTAGGGAAGCGCCGGAGGATTGTTGATAGCTTTATCAATGTTATCTGCAATAGTGTTTCCATTATTAGCAGTTACAGGTATTACTAGTTTTGTACGCTCCCACAGTATTTCTATCTTACAAGTATTGTAGGTGATGTCTTTGATCTGTATGCTGAATGTCTGACAATCTTCGTTAGTAACAGAAGGTTTGATTTTGAATCTAGCTACGTCAAACTCTCTAGGAAAACCATCTGCTGTCCAGCTACCAGTAGCACTGCTCATTACCACTTCCCATTTGTCTTTGTCTGGTATGGTGTATATCAGATATTCGCCTGCCTTTACACGATAACCTGCAAATTCCAAATCTTCACCAGTTTTGATTTTAGTAGGTGCATTGGCACCTGTACGCCATGGTTTGCCATAAGCTACCATATCTCCCATTACCTTGCGTCCACGCATAGATGGGCGGCTATAAGATATCTCTATGTTAGATACAGAGAAGTCTTGCGATATTTTTGCGGTAGGGCTAAGCGACGGCAATTTCAGCGCATTCTGTGCATTGGTTGCAGTGGCAATAGCCGCAAGCATTACTACTGACAAGAAAAATTTTTTCATGTTTGTTACTTGTTTTTATGAATGTGCAAAATACAAAGAATATGCCTATAGTTATTGATAGGCTTATAAGTAATACAGGTAAGAAAAAACACCAAGGAAGGCAATGGGCAAAAAAAGTCCCGACATGCCGTGCATGTCGGGAAAGGACTGTGCTCACTAACCCATCGTTAGTATTGCAAATGTCAGTAAAAACTTTTGGAATACGAAATTATATTTTATTATCCAATGTGATTAAAGTGTGTTGAGGGTGTGCTGTCAGGGTTTTGATTGCATTGGGCTATAGTTGTATAGGGCAAACGCTAGTGATATACTATCATCAAATGTTTACTTTTGCACACTGCCCGTATGGTAGCAACAAACAATACACACATTGGAAAATACAAAACTGCATATACTGGCCATAGCTGCACATCCTGATGATATAGAACTGGGGTGTGCTGGTACACTAATAAAGCACACACTAGCAGGGCAAGCTGTAGGTATACTAGACCTCACTGAGGGCGAACTAGGCACTAGAGGTACTGTAGCTACACGCTACCAAGAGGCTGCAAATGCTGCAAAAGTAATGGGGCTGGTGGCAAGAGAAAATGCGCAGATGGCAGATGGTTTTTTTGTGAATGACAAAGAGCACCAGTTGCGACTGATAAGTTTTATAAGACATTACAGACCAGAAATAGTAATAGCCAATGCACTCGCAGACCGTCACCCCGACCACCGGAAAGGTGGTAGGCTTATTGCGGATGCTTGTTTTTTATCTGGCCTGATAAAAATAGCCACAGATCGAGATGGAGTAGTGCAACAGCCTTGGCGGCCCAAGCGTGTGTATCATATGATACAAGATAGGATAATGGAGCCCACATTTATAGTTGATATTTCCGCCACATTCGACACTAAGATGGAAGCTATTAAATGTTACACCAGTCAGTTTCATAACCCCGACTCTCGTGAGCCTGTTACCTATATATCTACAGGGCAATTTATGCGCGATGTAGCCAGCCGCGATGCACTGATGGGCAAAAGAATAGGCACCAGATATGCCGAGGGCTTTGTAAGCGAAAATATACCCGGCTTAAGTAGTTTAGATGCCATAATACTGCCAGAATTGCCCTAAAAACAAGTATATTTGCAGCAAGTGTAGAGTAAAGAGCAGAAAATGTTCAGATTTTTTGTCTTTTTATTTTTTAGTTTTAATTTTTACACTTACCTTTGCAGTCCCAAAAAAATATAAAAATCATGGCTCGCGTTTGTCAGGTAACAGGTAGAAAACCAGTTGTAGGTCATAAAGTATCTTTCTCAAATAAGAAAGCAAAGCGTCGTTTTTTGCCAAATTTGCAAACTAAACGTTTCTTTCTTCCAGAAGAAGATCGTTGGGTTTCTTTGAAGCTGTCTACAGATGCTATCCGCACTATCAATAAGAACGGATTGCTTGCAACTATCAAGGAACTACGTGCAAGAGGAGTAACTATCTAAAATTTTGCTTAAGAAAAGTAAACACATCATAAAATGGCTAAAAAAGGAAACCGCGTTCAGGTAATAATGGAATGCACCGAGCATAAAAATAGTGGTATGCCAGGTACAAGCCGCTATATAACTACAAAGAACAAAAAGACCACCACTGAGCGTCTGGAACTCAAAAAGTACAATCCGATTCTGAAAAGAGTCACTGTTCACAAAGAAATTAAATAATCAGCTAAAAATACTACGCAATGGCAAAAGCAGCTAAAACCGCGATAAAAAAAGACCCTAAACAGGCAGCGGAAGCTAAGAACTACACCAAAGTAATTAAGGCTGTTCGCAGTCCTAAATCTGGTGCTTATACCTTTAAAGAAGGTATGGTTCATAAGGATAAAGTAAAAGATTTTTTGGCTAATATTAAATAGTCGAACAACATAGCTAGGTATCTTTACCTGCTTGTAAAATATATTTTTCAGCCACTCGTGAGAGTGGCTTTTTTGCAATGTCGTTTACCCAGCTATTAGCTGCAACTAGCACACTATTCAACCGTCTTTTTTTGCGCTAATCAGTTTTCTCTTCAAAGTATGCTTAATACCATCCTGTTTTTGCCGCTCACTTGTGCATTTGTAGCATGGCTTAGTGTGCGTTGTGTTTTCTACTTTATGATCTACCCAGTCCAGCCATCCAGTATTTTGGGTATTAAGGTCCAAGGAATATTGTTTGGCAGCAGGCAACAAATAGCCACCTACATAGGTGCTGCAGTGGCTAGCGAACTAAAAAACTCAGGTGAAGCATTTGTTTCCTCTATGGTGGGTGGAGATTCGCTACAGGCGGTACACCCCATGATAGAGGCTCATTTGGATAGTTTCTTGCGGGTGAAACTCAAAGAAAAAATGCCTGTCATAGCTGCCTTTATAGGAGAGAGTACTATAGTGAAGCTCAAAGAAGGCATGATGGAGGAAATAACGCTACTCTTACCAGAGGTAATAACAGGTTATGCCGGCAAGATGGTTGCTCATCCCGAAATCAGTAGCTACATCTCCCAACGTATCAATGCTGTTTCGGCCGATACAATAGTCGATTCCATTCCTCCACAACTGAAAAGAATGTTTGTACTAGTACCCATTTATGCTGGTATAGTGGGCGGATTGATAGGTGCACTTGTGGTTTGGGTATTGCATATGCTAGTATGAGGGAATGGGTAGGTAAGTAACGGCGTTTTATGATTTTTTATGTCCCGGCAATCTCCCGATGCCGGGATTTCGTTTTTTCGTGACAGATTTTTATAAATATTTTAGCTTTTACCCAAGATTTTATCTTTCTGTTACGTCTTTATTATTAATAGGTGTATTTTCAGGCAGTAATAGCAACAGTAGAATAAACAAATCATACATTATTATACCGGTTAAGTGTATGATTATCATTGTTTAGGGTATTGTAATTTATATGTTGGGAAGCAATGCACTGTTTAAAGAAATTTTTACTTTAAAATCATATAAAATTCTGGCGAATGAAAAAAATCCTTTTACTCTTGGCCACTGCTTTAGTAGCGCAAAGTGGCTACGCACAAATACAACCCTGTGGTACTGATGAGATGCGCCAGCAATTGTTGGCAGAGCATCCTGAATTGCTGCAATTTGAAGCCGAGCTCGAAAAACAATTAGAGGCAGGTATGCGCCAATTCGACTTCAGAACTGCTGCAAAAACTACGGCTGTCGACCAAACAGATAACCCCAACTTCTGGTACGACATACCAATTGTTATTCACATCATTCACGATTACAACACCTATAGCACCAGCACATTCAGTGGCGACTACATTCCAGACGATTTCATTTTCAAAACAGTGAATGACTGGAACATAGTTTTTGCTAAAAAGAATGCTGATACTATTGATGTAATAGCCCCTTTCAAAAAGTATATTGGTAATGCCCGCATCAGGTTGCATTTGGCTACCAAAGACCCTAATGGCAACCCTACCAAGGGTATCACTCGTCGCAGATCTTACCTTACCTACAATGGTGGTAACGATGCTAAGTTCGACGGTTGGTCACCTACCTCTTACATCAACCTGTGGTTTATCAATAAAATGAGTGCTGCCAACTCTAATGCTGCAGCTTATGCCTACAAACCTGCTGCTGCTACTTACATACCATTTTATGATGGCGTAATATCGCTGGCTGGTTATATGAACAATGGCTCTAAAACAATGCCACATGAGTTGGGTCACGTACTTAACCTTAGCCATACCTGGGGCGACAACAACCAGCCCAATATAGCCTGTGGCGATGATAATGTAGATGATACACCACCTACAAAGGGACATGCCACTACTGGCTGTACCTTCGCTAGCCTATACGATACCACTTGTTGTGGCAATTATTACAAACTATATACCGATATCTTAGGAGAGGTGTACATGATCAACTACCCCGACACCACCAATTCGCAAAATATCATGGACTACACCTATTGCGATAAGATGTTTACAAAAGGGCAGGTGTATAGAATGCATCAAACCCTCAATAGTAACATAGCCGGTAGAAACAACCTATGGGATAGTACCAATCTGGTAATGACAGGTGCTATGGTACCTATGCCTGACCTGAAACCTATACCAGACTTCAACGTAGTGAACATAAGCGGCGGCAGTTATCTGGCCAAGAATGCAAACTTTGCTTTCCCCGACAAAGAGATTAGGTTTATCAACCAAACTCAAAACGACACCCTCGATGCGCTGAACTGGACATTCACCAATGGCGCTTCATCGCCTACATCTACTTCTACCACCAATTTCACTAACTCTTTTTCTGAGCCAGGTTGGGTTACTGTTACAATGAAGGCTACAGGCAACAACACAGGCGATACTACAGTAGTGTTTGATAAGAGCGTATACGTTACAGAGCGCACAGGTTACAACACAGTAGCAGGATACTTTCAGGAGTTCAACGAAAGTGGCGACCGCAACAAATGGCCCATGTTCAACTACTACAACAATGAATTTAAATGGCAATATGCCAATGTAGGAGCGTTCGACAATGCATCATTGATGTACAAAGGCTATGACGATAGAGTTACCGCTACATCTGGTCCTATCACTGGTTCTCCCAAAGGCGATTTTGACGATGTGTTCAGTCTGCCAGTAGACCTTACAGGCTGGGGTGGTACTTGCAATCTTAATTTCTTCTACTCTGGTGCTTCTCGTTCTAGTATATCTACTGCCATCAACGACTCATTGTATATCGACTACACCATAAATAAAGGAACTACATGGGTGAGCCTTGCCAAAATAGGCAAAGGAGATTTGTTCAATAAAGGAACTATTACTACGCCATACGTACCCACTTCTAATGCCGACTGGGCTCCCAAAACCATAGCGCTGCCTTCAGCAGCCATCACCAACTATACTACATTCAGGTTTCGCTACAAACCCGGTGCAGGCTCAAATGGTGTAACCAGCAGTGGTAACAATTTCTACATGGATAGGATACACTTTGCATCTTGGCCGGCTAGTGCTTCTGACATTAAACCAGGTGTAGCCAGTGTGGCAGTGGTGCCAAACCCTACAGTAGGCGATGCATGGGTTATAGTTAGCGATGCCACCAATACTACTGCTACTATCACCGTTACAGACATTACAGGCAAAGTAGTGTATAGTGCTGAGCAGGCAGTAAAAGGCACGCAGGCACGCATACTCATACCTGCTGCACATATAGCTGCAAAAGGTATTTACCTCATACAGACTGTCACTGGCAGCCAAATGAATACACAGAAGTTAGTGGTGTATTAATTTTGACGGATAATAAATTTATAGCGGCAACACTCAGCACAGGTGTTGCCGCTTTCTTTTTTTCTTTTTGTTAATGATTACAGGTATATCTTTGTGAATATGGATTATCAGATGGAGCCAACACAAACTGAATCAATGAACATTGTTACATTGATGCAGGCAAATATTTATCAGGGTAGCAGCCTAGTGCTCAATAATGTAAACCTAGAAGTAGACAAGGGTGAGTTTATATACATGATAGGCAAGACAGGTACTGGTAAGTCTAGCTTGCTAAAAACACTTTATGGCGATCTTTATCTGAAAGAAGGTGAGGGGAATGTAGCGGGTTTTAACCTCAAAGAACTTCCTTGGCAGAAGATACCTTTGCTCCGCAGAAATCTGGGTATAGTATTTCAGGATTTTAGGCTGCTAACCGATAGAGATGTGTATGATAATCTCGAGTTTGTGCTGAAAGCTACTGGCTGGAAGGATAAAGTGATGATGCGCGAAAAGATAGAAAACGTATTGGCAAAGGTAGGCCTGAAGAACAAGGGTAGTAAGATGCCCTACGAGATGTCGGGTGGAGAGCAACAGCGTGTAGATATTGCACGTGCCTTGCTCAATAACCCAAAACTAATACTGGCAGATGAACCTACCGGAAATCTGGACCCCGATACCACCGACGAAATAATGCAGTTACTATTCAATATTTGCCGCGATTTCCAGACAGCGTTTATCATGGCTACTCACGATTACGGCATTATACAAAAATACCCTGCCCGGGTAGTGCGTATAGAACATGGACAGGTAAAAGAAATAAGCGCTGCGGGTGTGTAGGGTGTAGTATTGCAGGTTACAAATAGCATTCAGTTTTTATTGCAGATCTAGGGTTATGAACAAGTTACTTATTGTATTGGTTTTTGTAGTGTTGGCTATCACCTCTTGCAAGAAAAAGCAAGGGGATATACTGGCACGAATAGGTAAAAATACAGAGCAGATAAACAGTAAATTGAAGGAATACACCCTGAAGCAGGTAGATGATATTGTATCCGAAGAGCATGGCGTAGTGGTGGGATATTTCAGAGATGAAGAGGCTAAAAAAGTAAGCACCCAGCATTTTGGTACCACTAGCAGAAGGTTTACCGACTATTACTTTGACGATGGTATGTTGATATTTGTGCACAGCGAAGATTATCTCTACAACAAGCCCACCACTTATACCCAAGAGGTAGCCCTGGCGGCCAACGACAGCGACTGGTATGACGACAAAAAGACCAAGCTGGAAATAAATAGGTATTATTTCAACGACAATAAGCTCATAAAATGGACAGGTCCGGGAAGTAATGACGTGCCAGTAAATATTGCCGAATTTACTCAGAGAGAGCCTACTATACTAGCACAAGCACTCATAGCGCTAAAGCAGCTCAATGCAGAGTAGTAGCACTGCAGTTGCCGATTTTTTGTACTTAGTAATAGTATATTAATGACAATGAGTCGGGTTAGCATTTGTGTATTTTATGTTAGCTATTTGTCTTAATAAAATCCCAAATTGTCGTACTTTTGACACCGAGAAATTTTTGATTGATTACGTATAGCTAATGCTGCAACAAGAGTCGATAGGAGCCAAACAAAATATAACTGTGCTAGCCCGCCTGCGCGACTACAATCAGTTACTGAAGCCCAACCTCAGTGGTATGGTTGTTTTCAGTAGTGTTATTGGTTATCTTATGGCTCCTGGTATCACTTTTTCATGGAGCGATTTTAGTCTTTGGCAGCGAATAATTACACTTTTTGCAGGGGGGATGATGGTTACTGGCGGTGCCAATACTATCAATCAGATATTGGAGCGCGATAGCGACAGACTGATGAAGCGTACCCGTATGCGCCCCTTGCCTGATGGCAGAATGAGCGATACAGAAGCCTGGATATTCGCTATAGCTACCGGCGTTATCGGTGCTTTGTTGTTGGGTTTTTATTTCACACCACAGGCTGGTATACTTAGTTTCATTTCTTTGTTGTTGTATGCTTTTGCATACACGCCTATGAAGAAAGTACACCCCGTAGCAGTGTTTATAGGTGCTATTCCCGGTGCGCTACCTCCACTTATAGGTTGGGTAGCCGCTACTGGCTCTATCGATGCTGGTGGTTTCTTGCTATTTACTTTGCAGTTTTTCTGGCAGTTTCCTCACTTTTGGGCTATTGCTTGGGTCGCATTCGATGATTATAGCAATGCAGGCATACGTATGTTGCCCACTCGTGAGCGCGAAACCAAATTTACAGCCATTCAGTGTATGCTGTACAGCTTAGTACTCATACCTATGGCTATGGTGCCACCTATGCTTGGGCTTACAGGCTTCGCAGGCATGTGGGTGTGTGTGGCATGTGGCGTTCTTTATTTTGCTGCATCAGTAGCATTTTATATCAAAAATGATTATAAGTCTGCACGTAGGGTGATGTTTGCTTCTTTTATATATTTGCCTACGGTTTTATTGGCACTTATTATAGACAAGGCTTAATAGATTAGGTAGATAGAAGTAATTGAATTGAGGGAAAAGAGTAGGGGAGTAAAACAAATAATATGGAACTGACTAAAACACGTAAGAAAATACATCCACAGAAGTTTATGATGTGGGTGGCAATGGGAAGTATGTCAATGGCGTTTGCAGGTCTCACCAGCGGATATGTGGTAAGACAGGCTCAGGGCAACTGGCGATATTACTCATTACCAGCTATGTTTTGGTATTCTACCATTGCTATAGTTATTAGTAGTGTCACCATGATGCTTGCAGTAAAGGCGTTTAAGAACAGAGAGATGCCCAAGTATAAGATGTTGGTAAGTATCACGCTCATATTAGGTGTCATTTTTGGTCTGTTGCAGTATGGTGGTTTTTATCAGTTATATCACGAGTTGCAGCAGGTAACTATCAATGGAGAAACGCTAAAACAGGCTGAAACAGTAAGAATTGACGGAAATCCGAGCGAATCTTTCCTTTTTGTTATAGCCGGACTACATTTAGCGCATCTTTTTGGTGGAATTATTGCATTATTATTTGTATTTTTCCGCGCTTTTAGAAAGAACGTAAAAGTATACAGCAGCACAGGGTTAGAGATAGCGGCAACCTATTGGCACTTTGTGGATATATTGTGGGTATATTTATTTGTGTTTTTTCTGGCAAATCAGTAAAAAACTTTCGAAATTCGCACCCAAATCACAACTAACACACTTTTAAATCAGTTTATGTCTCATTCAACAGTAGTAACCTCAGCTCCGAAGCAAAATTTGTGGGAAGGTGGACGTTCACCTTACAATGTCAGTTATGGCAAGATAATGATGTGGTTTTTCCTTTTATCAGATGCACTTACGTTTGGTGCATTACTGATATCTTACGGTACCACACGTTTCTTTAGCGCTGTTTGGCCCGACCCCAACGAAGTGTTCAAAGCTTTCCCGTTCATGCATGGGCAAAATCTCCCACTGCTGTTCGTGAGTCTTATGACCTTCATTCTTATCATGAGTTCGGTTACCATGGTACTCGCAGTGCATGCTGGCCACTACAACGACAAAAAAAGCGTTGCTAAATGGCTTCTATGGACTATCATAGGTGGTATTTGCTTCTTGGCTTGTCAGGCTTGGGAGTGGACACACCTTCATGGCGAAATAGGTGGATTGTGGGGTACTTTTACTGACCCAGCTACTCCTACTAGCAGTTTCAGCCATTTCTTCAATCAAGACTTAGCTGGTCATGTGCTGAGCACACAACCTGGCATGGCTATGCAGTCTACACACAACTTCTTCAACTACTTCTTTACTATCACTGGTTTCCATGGTGGTCACGTTACCTCAGGCGTTGTGTTCAACATCCTTATACTGGTAAACACTGTAAACGGTGTTTATGAGCGCAGAGGTCACTACGAAATGATAGAAAAAATCGGTCTTTACTGGCACTTTGTAGATCTAGTATGGGTATTCGTATTCACTTGCTTCTACCTGTTATAATCACATAAACTGTTTTTTCTCTCATCATTATATTATCTCAAAACAAACAACTAACAATATTTAACATGTCAGCACATCACAATACAGACAGCATACAACACCTGTACGAAGGCGATCAGTCTAAGTTGTACTCGGGAGTTATGGCGCATCACTCAGATATTAACTCTACAGAAAGCAAAACGCAGATCAAAAAAATATGGAAAGTTTTTTGGATACTGCTTGTTATCACTGTAGTAGAGGTAGGTATGGGTATGTTTTTCAGTCACAGCATTCCTAAGGCAGTTATTAACTTCCTTTTCCTTGCACTTACCATCCTTAAAGCTGGTTACATTGTTGCCATTTTTATGCACCTTGGCGATGAGTTTAAAGGGTTTATCGCTAGTGTATTGATACCTCTGGTATTATTTGTATGGTTTATTATTGCGTTTTTGGCAGATGGTTTCTTTTGGTTGCGCATGAACAATTCATCGCCAGCACGTGAGCAGATTGAAAACGTAGCACATTCAACAAAAAAATGAGTAAAAGATCAAATAGCAAGTTCATTGTAGGGTTAGCGGTAGCGTTTTTGCTACCGCTTTCTTTTTATTTTATAGCCAAGTCTTTGTCTAAAGACAAAATACATCTGCCAGACAGATTTGGTGTAGAGCGTATAGATAGCACAATGGTAGATGGCGTACTGCAAACGGATACTATATATCACAAAGTTGCAGACCTAAGGCTTACTAATCAGTTGGGAGACAATGTATCGCTCAACAAAGATCTAGAAGGTCGAATATTGGTTGTGAGTTTTTTCTTTACCAGTTGCCCAGATGTTTGTCCTAAAATGGCTAGTAACATAGGTTTACTGCAAAAGGCATTCAGAAAGAACCCCAAGATGGAAAATGGACTAGACTATTCTGTTCATTTTGTATCCATTTCGGTCGACCCCGCCAAAGACACTATGCAAGCCCTTCGTCTATATGCCGATAGCTACAAAGCAAACCATGATCATTGGTGGTTTCTTACCGGCGACAAACAAAGTATTTACAACTATGCCCGCAACGAGCTGAAGCTAGCTGTGGGTGCCGGCGATGGTGGTGCCGATGATTTTATTCACTCGCAAAAGCTAGTGCTCATAGATGCCAAAAGAAACATAAGGGGCTACTACGATGGCCTGGATGTAGTACAAGTGAAAAAATGTGCCGATGATATGGTACTGCTCACTATGGAAAAAGAAAGAAAAAAGAAATAACTGGTATGGCTGAATTGACAAACAGATTACAACCATCCACAAACAGTTGATATAATTTTGCTCAGTTAATTAATAAACAGTTATCAATATAGAATTTTAGGTTTTATGCTAACTCCGGTGTTGAAGAAGAATGATAAAATGGCCCGTTTGCTCATATTAACGGTTTCGTTTGTGGTGTTTGCAGCAGTGCTGTTGTTGCACAATTTTAAGTTGAATGTAGATTTGGGTTTTGATGTACATGTATTTGCCTTTGCCAATGCTGTTATTAACAGTATAGTTACCCTATTGCTGGTGTGGGCTGTAGTAGCAGTAAAAAACAAGAATTTCGAACTGCACAAGAAACTAATGCTGGCTGCAATAATGTTTTCGGTACTCTTCCTCGTGTCTTACATAGCCCACCACCTCTTTGCTGGCGACACCAAGTTTGGTGGAGAGGGTACCATGAAGGGGATTTATTACTTCATTTTGCTTACGCATATTCCACTGGCTGCTATAATATTGCCTTTTATCCTGTTTGCTGCTTACAGAGGCCTTACTGGCGAGTATGCTGCACACAAAAAGATGGTGAAATATACTTGGCCTTTGTGGCTCTATGTTAGTATTACGGGGGTATTAGTATATATTTTTATTAGTCCTTATTATGGGTAGTAGGAGTATTGTTAAATAGTGATAGAGATTTTGTGAATAATAGCAACAAGAGTAACTTTATAGTATGAAACGTTTAGTTTTTATATCATTACTGGCATTGAGTGTAGCACCATCGGCAATGGGGCAGGGATGTTCTGTATGTACCAAAACCGCTCAGGGTTTGGACGATAAAAGTGCAAAAGGGTTAAATGGAGGTATACTTTATTTGGCTGCTTTGCCACTGGGCATCATTGGTACTTTGACTTATTTCTGGTGGAAATCGAAGGGAACACAAATGTCTTAACGATTTGTAACCATTTTATCTTTTGGTGCGTCTAATGGTGGTAGGCATTGAATGTCGGTGCCTGTATTGATTTGTGTAACGATGCATTGTAGTTAAGTATAGCATCCATCAATACCTCTAAATACATATTTTTATGAAGCACCTCTTTTCCCGTTTACTGGTCGTTGTTTTTTTATTTACGCTATCATCTTGTGGTATGAACGTACTGCGTGGAGAGGGCGAGATTGTAACCGAAATGCCTTCGGTATCAGAGTTTGATGCCGTTGATATCAGCATATCTTCTGATATCAACATATCGGTAGTGGAGGGCGGTGGCAATGGTCTAGAGCTAAAAGGCTATGCCAACATAATAAAACACATAAAAACCGAAGTAAAAGACAAAGTCCTGTATATAGAGTATGACCTCGACGATACCTGGACGGTGAACGAAGAAGATATGAAGGTACGTATAAGTGTGCCTTCACTCAAGTCATTATCTCTGTCAGGTGCACCAGATGCACACATCCAAGGTGATATAAAAGGCGAAGAATTCAGACTCGATATTTCTGGTGCCAGCGAAGTAGTTATCGACAATATCAATGTCAATAAGTTTGAGGTAGATATGTCTGGTGCTTCTGAGCTCAATGTAAAGGGCGGCATTGTAAAGCATGCTGCTTACGATATCAATGGTGCAGGCAAAGTAGAGGCTTACCCATTACAAACCGAAGAAACAGTAGCATCGATATCTGGTGTGGCTGAGAGCGAAGTAACTGCTTCAGTTAAGTTAGATGCCACAATAAGTGGTGCTGGGTCTGTGAAATACAAAGGTCAGCCCAAGGTGACAGAGCATATATCTGGTGCCGGTAGTGTATCTCCTGCAAAATAGTTGTCTGTTTCGTGTCTCTGTACTAAATTTATAGACAAAACATTTTTGTCTATGACAATACAGTCTTCTTTACGTTCCGTTTTATTGTTAGTGTTGTTGTGTATCGTATCGGGTGTAGCAATGGCTCAGGATGCTATTGAGCGCGTGTGGTACAATCAGGAAAAAACTGCTAAGGTGCAGGTTTTCAAAGCTACTGACGGAAAGTACTATGGCAAGATAGTGTGGCTAAAAGAGCCTAACAATGAAGAAGGCAAACCGAAAGTAGATAAAAACAACCCCGACAAAGCGAAAAAGGGGACGCCGCTCATGGGGCTTCAGTTGCTGAAGGGTTTCAAAAAAGATGGTGATACTGAGTATGAAGATGGCACCATCTACGACCCTAAAAACGGCAAAACTTACAGCTGCAAAATTAACAGAAAAGGAGAAACACTTGAAGTACGTGGTTATGTGGGTATATCACTTATAGGGCGCACCACCATTTGGACTAAGGCCGATTAGTTTCGTTTACTAAACCAGCGCTATTACTTATTTTAGGCTATACGATTCACTATTGGCTCACTGCTATTTATATGGGTCAATTGTAGGATACCAGGCTTTTTACCCACCTCTATTGCTCCTACCACATCAGTTAGTTGCAGTGCTGCAGCACCATTCTTCGTACCCCAACTTAACAGTGTTTCCCAAGATAGGCTGGGGTAGTTCTTTTTTATAGTCAGTAGCTCACCTAGTACACTCAGTTCATGGTTTGATGCTAGGCTATCTGTACCCACACACAGATGCACACCTGCTTTCACCAGCATAGCTATATCTGGCAGTCTGTTCTCTATGTATAGGTTTGCATTCGGACATAGGCACCAGTGCACATTGTCAGAATACTGCATCGCAAATGCCACATCTTGCGCATTGGAGTAAGTATTGTGTACCAGTATCAACCTATGTTGTGCCGATAACAGCGGCAGGTACGATGCCAATGACGGCTTGCCAGTAGCCACAAACGAACTATCGTCAATTTTCAGGCTATGCAGCAAGTCGTTTACCAGCCCCGATTTATTGTAGTAATACTTGTTTTCTTCTTCGCTTTCCTGATTGTGTATACTTATCACAGCAGCAGGCATATACTCACTAATAAGCCTGAACAGCGACCGCGACACCGAATAAGGCGCATGTGGCACTATACTCTGCTTCAGTATCGAGGCTTTATTGCCCTGTCCCGCAAAAGACTCATAGGTAGCAGTAGCATAACCCATACTCCGCTCTGCACCACTATCCACAAATCCTAATGCCTCTACAAAAGTATGAAAGTGCATTTTGCCTAGTGATCTTAGGTCTTTGGTATCATCAGTGTTGGCTATATCGCCCACAGCCACCACACCATTTTGCAGCATGCTTTCAAATGCTTTGTGGCGTGCCTCCTGCTTTTGCTCAATGGTATAGTTGTTGCGATATTGGGGTATGTTTTTCAGGAAGGGTATTAGCCCAGTCTTCTCAGCTGCTACACCCTTCATGTGCGATAGCTCCAGATGGCAATGTACATTCACAAAACCCGGACAGAGCACACCATCATAATGAATGGTGTGCTCTGTAGGTGTATCTAAAATATCAGTAATTTTCCCTTCATCTGTTACAGCCAGCGTGGTGCCTGATGGCATCCATTGTTGTCCGTCATGTATGCTGCTAGCAGTTATCAGTTGCATGTAGGGAGGTTTGTACTTACAAGGTTTTTACATCTAGGACTTAAAATGTTTAAGTAGTATGATCTCTCTTTCATCCAGGAAACGCCACTTGCTACGTGGAAGGTTCTTTTTGGTAAGGCCAGCATACATCACTCTGTCCAGCTTTTCCACCACATATCCCAGCGACTCAAACGTGCGCCTTACAATGCGATTTTTACCACTGTGTATCTCCAGTCCTATTTCATTTTTGCTTTCCAGATAGGCCATTTCGTCTATTATAGACTTACCATCTTCTAGCTCTATACCCTCCATTATTTTATCAAAGTCCGTCTGGGTCAGTGGTTTGTCCAGTGTCACATGATACACCTTTTTTATTTTGCCCGATGGGTGCGATAGTTTCTGCGCCAGTGCGCCATCATTGGTCATTAGCAGCAGCCCGGTAGTGGCTCTGTCTAGCCTGCCCACAGGGTACAGTCTGCCCACATCCGCACTTGCCACCAGTTCCATCACAGTGCGTCTGCCCTGAGGGTCGTCATTGGTGGTGATAAATCCCTTGGGTTTATTCAGCAGTATATACACCATGCCTGTTTGTAGCACTAGTTTTTTACCGCTCAGGGTTACTTTATCGGCTTCATTTATCTTATGTCCTGGGTCTATTATTAGCTCGCCGTTCACCTTTGCTTTGCCCTGATGCACCAGTTCGGCAGCATCTCTGCGACTACATTCGCCACTGTGTGCTATGTATTTATTCAGCGGCATCGGGAAGTTGGCAGCTACCGGAGCTTTTTTCTTTTTTCTTTTTTCCTCTACTACTTCCCAGTCGTCACCATCATCTTCCAGATACCTGTTTTCGGCTTCTGTGTAGGGTCTTTCTTTCTTTTTATAGAAGTCTGCCGGCGATTCTTTACGAGGTCCAGGCATGGGTTTGTCCTTACCATAAGCATAAGGTCTTTTTTCAGTTCCCCCACGCTTTTCGTCCTTATTAAACGGTTTTCTGAATTCTTTTCTCGATCCACTTTCACCGCCACGTTCGCTTCTATCTTGGTAAGGGCGTTTGCTAGCACCTTCACCACCCGCATCGCCTTCTGTTCTTGGGCGACTAAATGGTTTGCGCTCGCCACCTTCACTTTTTCCGTAGGGTCTGTCACTGTTTTCTCTGCGGGGTGGTCTGCTATCACTGCCAGCACCATATGGTCTGCCTGGGGCACGGTCTGTTCTTGGTTCTCTACTATATGGCTTGTCCGATGCTCTGTCGGGTCTGCTATCCGGTCTGTCTCCACGGTCGCTATAGGGACGTTTGCTATCTCTGCCAGTATTGCTTCTGCGTTCTGTATTGTAAGGTTTACGGTCTGGCGATCCACCTTCTGTGCTTCTTGCACCATAAGACGGACGTGCCGGTCTGTCACCTTCTGTAAAGTTGCTTTTACGAGGTCTGTCTGCACCGTCAAATTTCCCTGCTGGTTTGCCGTACGACTCTTTTTTCTTGAATCCGCCTTCTCTGCTGCTTGGTCCGCCGTAGTCTTTGCGTGGACGGTCGCTGCGGGTATCATCACCAGCCCCATCTCTTTTAAATGGTTTTTTACTGTAGCTGCTGCCCCCGCGGCTACCTTCCTTTTTGTCAAAAGAACTACTACTTTTTTTGTCGCGGGGATTGAATGATGATTTTTTATCCATGTTTTGATGCTTGAAAGCCTGCAAAGGTACCACATTTTGAGGGTAAATCTGCTTTAGCCTTAATATTGGGTTAATGATATGTTTTTACTACTGTCAATCTTACTATTCGCAGTCTGGCCAGTTACTATACACAGCCTACTACTCATTCCCTAAAATACATAAGGCTATCTCCATTGCAAGAGATAGCCTTACGCAAACTCGTTTGTTTAGTTACTTATACACTACATTCAGTCTATTGAATATTTCCTGAGTAGATATCGCAAATCCCAATCCCTCAGTACCCATACCTACCAGTTTTGCAGTCACTATACCCATTATGATACCGTCTTTTGTTATCAGTGCACCGCCGCTGTTACCGCCATTTATACTGGCATCTGTTTGCAAGTAAGTGATTTCATTTGCTTTTCTCAAGCCCGATAATATACCCTTCGCCAAACTCTGACCCAGTTCCACAGTTTTAGGAGTGCCTATAGCCCATACATCTATGCCTAGTTCTGGTTCGCCATTGTGCATAGGCAGCGGCATCAGGCCTGTAGTATCTACTTTCAGTAGTGCTAGGTCCGACTCCATATTAGTCCTTATCACCTTAGCTGTTCCTTTTGCTCCGCTGTTGTATATTATTTCTATGCTTTTAGATCCTGCTATCACATGATATGCTGTGGCTATGTAGCCATCTGTCGATAGTATCACCCCGCTACCATGTCCTTCATCTACTTTTATCGTCACGCCCGATTTCATGAAGTCATTCATCTTGCTACCTTCAGCCAATACAGGTTTCGGAAGGGCTATAGGTGCTTCTTTTGGCTCACTAGCACTATTTTTTATTTCTAATGTTCCTTTTTTAGCCAGTGCCTTGCGCACATCCAGCACTGAGTATTCCAGATTGTCAGACAGCATATCTGTAATCAGTTCACTGAAATCTTTACTTGGTATTCCATACTCCACCGTGTGCAAGTCCGATCTTTTTACAGTAGTTACACTGTCTATCTTTTGTTTGTAGTAGTCTAGCACTTCCCAGTCTATAGTCAGTTCTATGCTCATGAGTGTGTTGGGGCTATACATTGCGTTCTGGCGCGCATTCCTATTCACCCTGCCCTGTATATGGTGAATAGTTATTTTTTTAACCGTTGCATTCAGATATATCGAGTTTTTCGCACTCGGAAATATGGTCTTCGTAGTATCTATGAAGTTCATTTTCTTCATAGTGCCATTCAGCGTAGACGTGAATATAGTATTGTCTATTTTCAGGTCTTCTCTGTCTTTCGATTTGTTGTGTTTTTTTACTGAGCGGGTATCCTTATAGTCTTTGTTGTTGTACCTCGGTATGCTCAGATAGTCGTGCCACACTATATCTTTCCCCTTAGCGTCAAACGATGTATTGTTTATCAACACATACTTTTCATTAGCCTTTCTGTTTTCATAAGCTACCATGGCAGGCATTTTCTGCTCAGTCGCAAATTTCCTGGTCTTCGGCGACCTCAGATCTATTGGAATACCATAAAACCAACCATAAAATGGGAATGGCAGATTTAATAATGATAATATTAAAATGGGACTGCGTTTATCTATCTGAAAAGAGTATTTTAAATCTTTATATCCTTCCTTCTTGGCTGTAACTGTGTGATAAACTTTAGTTTTAGCAAACTTATTTTTGCCATTCTTTAGTCTATAGCCCTTCTCAGGATACGTTATAGTGGCTCCTTGTGTGGTTTTATTAATATTTACTTTCTGAAAGTTGCTCGAGAAAATCGTGGCACAACCAGATGTGCTCAGCAAGAAAGCAAAAGATACAATAACAGCTAGTAACTGCCTGTAGATAGAACTCAATTTCATCTTTTAGGTATATTTAAGCCGCAAAAATATTTATTTTTACCAATAATAAAGATCGGTTTAGATATTTATTATTTACCCATGTAGCTTATCTTACTATTCCTCCCCTCACTTCTTCGCCTTACATTTGCACCACATGATCACACCTGCATCCATACAGGAAGTAATGAACCGCGCCGACATCGTTGATGTCCTAGGCCAGTTTATACGGTTGCGCAAAAGAGGCACCAACTACATAGCCAATTGTCCTTTTCACAACGAAAAAACACCTTCGTTCAATGTGTCGCAGGCAAAGGGCATCTACAAGTGTTTCGGCTGTGGCAAGGCAGGCGATGTGGTCACATTCGTCAAAGAGCACGAAAAACTAACCTATCCCGAGGCCATTCGCTGGCTAGCAGATTATTACAAAATTACCCTCGAAGAAACCGAAAGCTCGCCAGAGCAGCAGCAACACCAAATGGCGGGCGAGGCACTGCGTATCCTCAACGACTATGCAGCCAAATACTTCAACAATACACTCCTTCACGAAGACGAAGGCCAGCTCATAGGCCTCAGCTACTTCAGGCAGCGCGGCTTCCGCAAGGAGATCATCGACCGCTTCTTGCTCGGCTACAACCCCGACAAAGGCGATACCTTTTACCGCGAGGCAATAGCCAAGGGCTACAGTGCCGAAATGCTGGAGAAAGCCGGTCTTGCCAAAAATCGCAACGGCATCTACTACGATGTCTATAGGGGCAGGGTCATCTTCCCTATCCACAACATGACGGGGCGCATAGTCGGCTTTGGCGCTCGCATACTCAAAACCACCGACAAAGCTCCAAAGTACATCAACACGCCCGAGAACGAACTCTACATCAAGAGTCGCATACTCTATGGCATGTACCAGAGCCGCCAGGCAATAGCCAAGCAAGACGAATGCCTGCTGGTAGAGGGCTACACAGATGTCATTTCGCTGCATCAGGGTGGGGTAGAGAACGTAGTATCCAGCAGTGGCACTTCACTCACCGAGGACCAACTACGCCTCATAGCCCAGCTCACCAAAAACCTCACCATCCTCTACGATGGCGATGCAGCCGGTATCAAGGCAGCCCTCCGTGGGCTAGATATGGCACTTTCTCAGAGCTTCAATGTGCAGCTAGTATTGTTGCCCGATGGCGAAGACCCCGACAGTTTTGTACAGAAATCGGGTGCAGCCCGCTTTCACGAGTATGTCAAGGAGCACAAGCAAGATGTCATCAGCTTCCGCATGCAGGTGGGCCTGGCAGATGTAGGCGACGACCCCGTAAAACGCTCCAAACTCGTCAACGAAATAGCCGAAAGCATTTCGCGCATCAACAAGGCAGAAGATTTTGCGCTCCAGAGCCACTATATCAGGCTGGCAGCCCAAAAAATGCAGGTAGACGAGGCAGGGCTCATCAACCTCATCAACAAGTACATTCGCGACCGCATAGAAAACGAGCAGCGCCAAACCCGCAGAGCCGAAGGTCTCTCGCAGCAGCCCGATGTACTGCCACCACCCGGCTTAGAAGTTGCCCCCACCGAAGACCAACCCACCGACTCCAAACCCGATGCCGACCATAACCAGGAGTGGCAGCTCATAAGGGTGCTCATAGAGCATGGCGACAAGCCCTACGAGGGTTCCGACAATGTAGCACGGCTCATTGAGTCCAGGGTAGACCCCAACCTCTTCAAGCAAGACATGGTCAGAGACCTGTTCAACGGCTATTTTCAGCTATACAACGATACCGGAGTCCTGCCCGACACCCAATATTACATCCGCCACACAGACGCAGCCATCAGGTCGCGTATGACGTCACTACTCCACCCACCACAGTCTATCAGCAGCAAGTGGAAGGAGAAATATGGCATAGAGCAGCTACCCGATACCGTTGTTTACCCAAACGATGTCGACAGCACCCTAGCTTATTTCGAGCTCAAAAAGATACTCTTCGTTCAGCAGCAGCTCATGCTCATCCTCAAAGAAGAGCAAGACCCCCAGAAGCTGCAAGTATTACAAAAAAAATTCCTTGTGCTCCGTGCCTCCGAAAAAGACATCCTCAAGCGCCACGGCACCGTAGTCTACGAAGCCAAAAAACGCAACGGATAAACTACTGCAGTCCACACCACTTTTTTCTTTTGCCTCCAGCCATAGCACACCCATCATCGGGCATTGTGTCACACCCTTGTACGTTCAGGGCAGTGAGGAGCTTTGCTCATGCGCTACTACCCCACAAAGCACAAATCAAAATGATGGTCATAATAGGAGGGTCATTGCGAGCCCCGAGCCCAGCCCTGTGCGCTAGCCCTCGGGGTGTGGC
>CAZRPA010000009.1:0-48863 GCA_964601855.1 uncultured Flavipsychrobacter sp.
CTATAAGGCCAGAGTGCCAGGAGGTACCACAGGCTGTTACTATAAATCTGCCAGCATTATCTATACGGTTTATGAACTCATTGAGCCCGCCCAGCTTTATCCAGCCCTGACTTGCGTTCATTCTGCCGCGTAGTGCATCTTCTATAGCCTTCGGCTGTTCATATATTTCTTTGAGCATAAAGTGCTCAAAACCACCTTTCTCTATCGCCTCTAATGAAAATTCGAGCTTTTGTATAGCATGCGATTTTTCTACATTGCCCAGTGTACGTATAGAGTACGTACCATTTCTATTTATTACAGCATACTCCTGATCGTCCAGATACACTACATTTTTAGTGTATTCTATAATAGGCGAAGCGTCAGATGCTATAAAGAAATCATCATCACCTATACCTATTACCATAGGGCTACCCTTACGTGCAGCTACTAGCTGGTCAGGATTATTTTTATTGAGCACTACTATAGCATATGCACCTACCACTTCATTAAGTGCTATACGAACCGCATTGTCTAAAGTAGTTTTTTCGGTCTTTTGTACTTCCTCTATCAGATTCACCAGTACTTCTGTATCGGTGTCAGAGTGAAACACATACCCTCTTTTAGTGAGTTCTTCCTTTATAGATGAATAGTTCTCAATAATTCCATTGTGAATAATTGCCAGATTGCCCGACTGAGATAAATGCGGATGCGCATTCCTATCATTAGGCTCGCCATGGGTGGCCCACCTAGTATGACCAATACCTATTGTAGCACTAGTTTTGCCTGGCAATACTATTTTCTCTAGCTCGCTTACTTTGCCAGCTTTTTTAAATACAGTCATATCACCGTTGAGCAGTGCTATACCTGCACTGTCATACCCTCTGTATTCAAGACGTTTAAGACCCTTAATGATAATGGGAAAGGCATCTCTATTGCCTATGTAACCTACAATACCACACATAGTTTAGTTTATTTGAGGCTTGAATATACAACAAAAAGTTTAGCACGGTATATAGGGTTAGGATGATTGCCTCCTGCGGCTATCATTCTGTACGCCCCTATAAAGTCCTGCGTACCAGATATTACGTTCCTCAAATTGAGGTGTATGGTATCATTACCATATGCTCTGGATCTCATTACCTCTCTAGGTATGCCTATGTTGTATGTCTTTACAGTTACACCGCTGCGCACATCTTCACTTAGTTTGCCACCCAAGATAGCAAAAGGAGTTACACTTGTAAGTGGGTACGCATCTGCTATATTATACTTCCCACCAGCCGATGTACCTTCAGGATACCTGCCATTACTCACTATTCTGGGGAAAATACGGTCTGGTGCTTCAAAATTGTTGGTATATGCAGGCAATAACGTAAGCTGCAACTCTGCCTTGTTGATAACACCTGATGGCAAACTACTGATACCTGGTATAACTATGTCCAGATAGGCACCTGGCTGATTTTGCAATGCTATAATGCTGTCGTTGGGTTGGGTAGAGTTATACAAATTACTTACAGGATATCTGCCATAGGAACGAGATACTTTATTATAAAAACCGCAGTTCTCTCCATTGAAAAAATAACGTTGAGTTAATGTATCGGCTGGCCCCGAGTTAGAGTGATAATATACTATTATGCCTGCGCTAGAGTAATCGGTGTTGCCATCCATCCTGAAGTAAGGCACTGCACTTGTTACCTGACGGGCATCTGCCACTTTCACACACACACCCTTAAACACGTCCAAGAAAGCAGTATTGGCCGTGGCCGGCGCATTAGTAGCAGCGGTGAGTGCTGGCTGCAATCTGCTGAGCAAAACAGACAGATTCAACTTCATACGCACACCAGGTTGATACTTCTTGCCTGCTACCTCTAAAGAGTCTTTCAGCCTATATATGTTTACAGACTTAGGTTCACTCAGCGGTCGCACTGCATCTATTTGCTTTGTTTCGTAAGAGTAAATTACAGAGTTTGCCCCCAGCATTTCATTCATAAAAAACGCCTGATAAGATATAGCAGCATTCTGATCTGCTGTGTCGCCATAAGTGAAACCACTGTAGGGCAATACAAGCACTGCTGAGTCAATGGTCTTATCAGTATATACAGCGTTGCTGGCATTGACTGGTACTACCTGAAAGTGTGTAGCAGCATTCATTGTACCAAAAAACGGATCTACCATACTACCCACGCCCTGATAAGTAGCCAAACCAGATATATGCACACTGGTCACAGCAGTATCATCATAATAGGTATGCGTGATACAACTGAGCGATGTATCGTACACCCCCAGTTTGTTATCAGACGGTGACACTTGCGAATTGATAAGTGTATTCTCTTTGCAACCGGTTTGAGAAAGCAAAACAACCATTAGTGTTGCCATTATAACCGGTAAGCGGAAACGATACTTCAAAGGAAATAAAATTTTAGTAGGCTAAGGTGGTGAAAGAAAATCTAAGACTCTGTTAAGCTTTTATACAGATCCAGCAGAGGGGTTACATCTTCCTTCCAGCTTTCTTCGTACTGCAGCACCTTTTTATACTTAGTAGGCTTCAACTCATCTGTTACTTTTTTGTCTACCAACTCAGATCCATATACTATCACATCAGCACTCTTACCAGCGCCTATAGTGAGTGCCACATTATCGCAGTCTTTAAAGGGTTCCATGTCTTTGTCCTTTATGTCGGTGCTGATAATGGCTTTTTTCATGAAGTTGGGGTTCAACTTCTCTTTAAACTGGTCGGCCTGTGCAGTATATATAACTTTTGAATACCCAAATACTGGCTCTTTCTTGTAAGTAGTTTTAAGATACAGAGGCACCAATGAAGTCATCCAGCCGTGGCAATGAATAACGTGTGGCGGCCACCCAAACTTCTTAACTGTTTCCAAAGCGCTTTTACAGAAGAATATCATACGTTCGCCGTTGTCGTCGAAGAAATTGTCCTGATCGTCGCGGAACACAGACTTGCGTTTGAAGTAATCTTCATTGTCCATGAAGTACACCTGTAGGCGTGCATTGGGAAGAGACGCCACTTTTATAATGAGTGGGTAGTCGTCTTTGTCTACTATTATGTTGATACCTGAAAGGCGCACTACCTCATGAAGGCGGTGGCGACGCTCATTGATAACCCCGAAACGAGGCATTATAACCCGAATTTCCAAACCTGAATCAAAAGTTTTGATAGCCAGATTGTTGAGTATCTGTGCAAAATCAGTAAATTCAGTGTATGGAGAAAGCTCGTTGGCAATAATTAAAACACGTTTCTTTGTGTCTGCAGACATGCTAAGAAATTGATTATTTGTAAGAAATAATAAAAACAGTCTGCAAAATTACGAAAATATTGAATTCCAACCGTACTTTGCACGCTGCAAACCTAAAATAGTTATATGGTCATCCTCAAACAGACCAAAGACATACAGAGTTTTATAGCACAACAAAAGGCAAAAGGCAGCAAAATAGGGTTTATCCCTACCATGGGTGCATTGCACAATGGGCATATATCACTGGTCAAAAAGTGCATCACTGATAACATGCTATCTGTGTGCAGCATATTCCTCAATCCTACCCAGTTCAACGATAAAAAAGATCTGGAAAAATATCCGGTGTCTACCGAAAAAGATATTGAATTGCTGCTCAGAGCTGGTTGTGATGTATTGTTTCTACCGTCAGCCGCAGAGGTTTACCCCGGCGGCAGCGACTTGGCTACCACATTCGACTTTGGATATCTGGAAACTGTATTAGAAGGTGCTACCCGCCCCGGCCACTTCAAAGGTGTGGGCCAAGTAGTAGCTAGGCTGCTGCAAATAGTGCAGCCCGACACCCTATTTCTGGGTCAGAAGGACTATCAGCAGTGTATGGTACTGAAAGAACTGGTGCAACAACTAGGCAACAACTCACCTGTTGTTACTATTTGCCCCACCACCCGCGAGGAAGACGGACTGGCAATGAGCTCTCGCAACCGCAGACTCACCACTCCACAAAGGGCCATAGCAGGCATCATATATCAGTGTCTTGTATCTATACAAGCCAAACAAGACAATGGCAACTTTACAGTAGTAAAAAAAGAATGCGAAGAATTACTCGCTGCAAAGGGCTTTGTGACAGAATATGTAGCATTAGCCAATGCCAATGACCTCACACTACTGCAACAATATACACCCGGCACACCCACTGTAGCGCTAATAGCCGCTCGCATAGGCGAAATAAGACTCATAGATAATATTTTGCTGTAGATTACACAACATCAAAAAGTCATTTATTGTTTTCAGCTTAACTTCGGTAAGCAGAAATATAGAAACTAAAGAATATCGTGCAGTCTGATGCAGCAAACTTCACGATATTCACAACTAAATCCCCGAAATGTGCTGATAGATAATCATGGCAGAAAAATCAATTACCTGCGTCTGGCTGTGACAGATAGGTGCAACCTTCGTTGCTTCTACTGTATGCCCGAGCATGGTATAGACTGGCTATCGCGCACAGACCTTATGAGCTATGAAGAAATGCTGCGTATAACATCTCTGCTAGTACACAATGGTATCAGCAAAATACGCATTACGGGTGGAGAGCCTTTTGTGAGAAAAGACATCATGGCTTTTATAGCTGCCCTATCTCAACTTAGCCACCTCCAAGAACTTACACTAACTACAAACGGTGTGCTAACCGCACCCTATATACCAGAACTGAAAAAATATGGCATCAGCTCTGTAAACCTCAGCCTAGACACAATAGACAGAGAACGATTTTTTGCCATTACTCGCCGAGACGAATTGCCCGCAGTGATGAATACCCTGCAAGAGCTATTGAGTCAGGGCATAGCAGTAAAGCTCAACGCGGTGGTAATGAATGGCAAGAATACACAAGATATACTACCGCTAGTGCAACTTACTAAAGACATGCCTGTGAGTGTACGGTTTATAGAGGAAATGCCCTTTAATGGCAGTGGCAATGCTGCTACTGCACTGACCTGGGATTACATAAAAATACTAGATACCATAACGCAGGCATACCCACACCTCACCAAACTACCCGACCCACCCTATTCCACATCTTACAACTATCACATACCCGGCCACAAGGGGAATATAGGCATTATAGCAGCCTACACTCGTTCGTTTTGCGGCACCTGCAACCGTATTCGTATCACCCCGCAAGGCATGCTCAAAACCTGCCTTTACGACGGCGGTGTGCTGAACATACGCGACTTAGTAAGGCAAAGAAACACAGATGAACAAGTGATGAACCAGATCACCAACGCCATACACCACAGAGCCATAGACGGACACGAAGCCGAAAAAAACTCGGCTCACGAATCCATGGCAGCCATAGGAGGCTAATAATTAGTCAAATTATAAATGCCTATTATTATTTACTCAAATTGTGCAGCATAGCCGCCGTCATCTTGTCTAGGTCAAACTCGTGTTTCCAATTCCAGTGTTCACGTGCCACACTGTCGTCTATGCTTGCAGGCCATCCGTCAGCTATCTGTTGTCTGAAATCTGGTGCGTAATCTATAGTAAATTCAGGAATGTGCTTTTGTATAGAAACCGCTATCTCTGCCGGCGAAAAACTCATGGCAGATAAGTTGTACGCCATGCGTGACTTTATCAGCTCCTGAGGTGCTTCCATTAGTTCTATAGTACCTCTTATAGCATCGTCCATGTACATCATGGGCAGGTACGTATGCTCTGACAAGAAACAGGTGTATTTTTTATGTTTCAGTGCTTCATGGTATATCTCTACAGCATAGTCGGTAGTGCCGCCACCTGGTGCCGACTTCCAACTAATAAGACCAGGATAGCGCAAGCTACGCACATCTAGCCCCCAGCGCTGATTGTAGTATTGGCACCATAGTTCTCCTGCATACTTGCTAACTCCGTATACTGTACGTGGTTCTACTATTGTTTGCTGTGGTGTACCATTGCGGGGTGTAGTAGACCCAAATACAGCTATAGAGCTGGGCCAGTATATTTTAGTCAGTTTTTCTTGCACGGCTATATCTAGCAACTGCAGCAAACTTTGCATATTTATATCCCAGGCGCGCTTAGGGTCCTTTTCACCGGTTGCAGACAATACTGCTGCCAGTAAATACACCTGAGTAATGCCTTCTTTTTTTATCAACTCCAGCATGGCAGTAGCGTCCATAGCATTCAGCATCGCATACGGGCCGCTATCCCTCAGTATAGGGTGTGCCTCCTTTATATCTGTTGCTATCACATTATCATTGCCATATACATTGCGCAATGCCAGTGCTAGTTCCACGCCTATCTGGCCGCCTGCACCTACTATCAGTACTTTTTCTTTTTTCATTATTCAGAGTCGAAGGGACTAAAGTAAATAGTAAATAGTTAAAACAAAAAGAAAATGGGGTTCTATGAAAAAAATGTTACCATTTTTCGCCAAAGTCCTCCTCACAGCCCAGCCCACACATACCTGTCACACCCAACAAAGCTTAACAATTTACCACTTAGCGGCACAACATTTTACAGCTACTTTAACCTGTTCACAATCTCACTTCCTTCTTTTCACTTACTTTTACAGCCATGTATCCCGATTTCAAGTATCTGCTACAAGCCCTTACGGGTGCAGAAATGCCCGAATGGCTCAGTTTATTCAAAACTTTTGGTTTTTTAATGGCGTTGTCATTTCTGGCAGCAGCATGGGCTTCTGGTAGCGAACTGAAAAGAAAAGCGCAGCAAGGTCTACTGCAACCACAGCTTCAGACCATAACACTAGGCCTACCCATGACTCAAACAGAGCTATGGGCGTCTATAATAACTGGTTTTCTGCTAGGGTTTAAAATAGGGGGCGTATTCGGCAATTTTGCCGCTGTATCTCCCGACCCTATGGGTTACCTGTTTTCTGCCAATGGTAACTTTGTAGCGGGTATCCTAGTAGCTGCCATAATGGGTTACCTAAAATATGCCGAAAAAAAGAAAGAACAACTACCCGAACCTGTTACAAAACAAATCAAAGTTTACCCTCACGAACGTATCACTGAGATCATAGTGATAGGTGCAGTAGCAGGATTGGCAGGTGCCAAAATATTTAATGCCCTAGAGACATGGGACGACTTTATACAAGACCCCATTCGCAGTCTCACCTCTTCTAGCGGGCTTACATTTTTGGGAGGGCTTATCGTAGCTACATTGTCTTTTTACATCTACGCCCGCAAAAACAATATACCTTTTAAGCACTTATGCGATGCTACCGCTCCGGCTATCATGTTGGCTTATGGGCTGGGCAGGCTGGGCTGCCAGTTCTCTGGCGATGGCGATTGGGGAATATTCAATACTGCCTACATTGCCAATCCAGATGGCAGTATGCGACTTTCTACCCCTGCCGATGCGCAGTACATACACGACATGGTAGACAAAACTCCCTTTGCCAACATCACAGCCCCCTCTTGGCTACCCGACTGGTTATTTGGCATGACCTATCCACACAATGTGGGACACGAAGGAATGCCTATACAAGGCTGTGTGGGTGAATACTGCAATGTGCTGCCAGTGAGTGTTTTCCCTACCCCAGTTTACGAATTTTTTGTATGCGTATCGCTGTTTTTTGTTATGTGGTTACTCCGCAAAAAAATAGTTGGAGCACTAAAAATGTTTGGACTGTATCTAGTCCTTGCCGGGATTGAGCGTTTTCTGGTAGAGCGTATCAGGGTAAACTACGAATACGATTGGGGCTTCATTCACCCTAGTCAGGCAGAAATACTTTCAGTATTAATGGTCATTACAGGTCTATTCCTTATGCTGGTGTACAAAGACAAAGAACAAGCACCAGTAAAACCAGAAAGCTACTAATTACCTAAACTGAACAAACGCTTAGACTAACCATTGCTTCGTTTACAGTTTTATATCATTTATCTCATCTTCTCTGAGACCTGTTAACTTTGCAATGACGGCTACACTCATGCCCTCTGCTAGGCATGTTTTCGCCACTTCTATTTTAGTTTCATACTTTCCTTCTTCCCGTCCTTCATACTTACCCTTGTTATAATTACCTACAATTATTCCTTCATTATCGCGCCAGTTTTCTATGTAGTGCTGATACTCTCGTTTCTCCTGCTCGGTAAGCTGTAGGTAATTCAGTTTTTCTTTTGCTTCTTTCAGACCTTTGGCTTGGGTGTTATCATTTATTTCTTGTGTTTTCAAGAAATAAACCCATTCGTCTAGCGTGTCTTTGGCTGCGCTATCAAAGTCATTTACCTTTATGATGTAGTATTGTGGGTAGATCTTCGATACCATATCTACCTCAAAAAGTTCCTGTTCTTGTTTCGAAAGCTGCAACTGATCGTTTTTGTGCTTGCCCCAAAAATTTGTGGTGCCATAGTACACATAATCACTACCTACACCTAAGTCGAAATAAACAATATGAATGGATATAACCTTTCTTACTTTACTGTAAGGCATACCTTCATCCATATTATCTACAATTAATTTGGAGGTACCAAACAGCATTCTCAATAAATAATCGGCCTGATAGTTGTTCTGCAATTCTATTATCATCAGCTCGCCCGTCGCACTTTTCACAAGCATATCTACCCTGTTTAGCTTGTTGTCAGCAGTTTCTTTATTGCTTTCACTCTCTAGTATGTTCTCTATCTTTATATCGTCTTCCAATAGCTCACTTAGGAATCCTTCCAGAATTCCAAAATTTGCCTTGTTGCGCAATAGCCGTTTTATAGCCCAGTCGAACCGAATAAGATTTTTCATACTAATCTCGATTTTCAAAATGCAAAGTTAATCCTTTGCAGGTTTGTACTTCGCAAAAAAACTTACGGTTGCGCTAATTAATCGGGAGTGGTAACGATTATTTGAGGGCAAACATGAGTATGATTGAATATCTATTCACCCAAGTAAAGTTGTAATAGTTTATGTACAGATAGTTACGACAGAAAAGCTATTTCCCACCAAGCCTGAATACCTCGCCCATGCCATACACTTTCGTGCCCTTATCAGGGCTCATAGCGGCATTGATCATTGCCGCCGACACAATACCTACATCTATTGGTCTCAGCGCACTCAAGCCGGGTATAGCCCCTACCACACGCATCACTGCTATACCTATGCGCTCACCGGTGCGTACTTCTTTCCTGTTGCCCGATAGTATACCAGGGCGCAAAATATGCACTGCCTCAAAAGTTAATTGTTGTACATCGCGCTCCAGCTCCCCCTTCATTCGCGAATAAAAAATGGAAGAGCCAGCATCTGCCCCTCCTGCCGATATAAGCACATATCGTTTTACCCCATTGGTGGCTGCGATCCTCGCCATCTGGTACTGATAAGTGTAGTCTATTAGGTACTGCGCTTCCTTACTACCTGCTACCTTGATAGTAGTGCCCATTGCCGAAAACAAAACATCACCAGTCACCTTATTTTGCCACTCCTCTGGCTTATTAAAATTCACAACATGCTCCTCTAGCTTATCATTGCTGATGCCTGTACTTCTGCGCACAAAAATCTTAACTGCTCCAAATCGGTTATCTCCCAATAACATTTCTACCAAGCGGCTACCTGTAAGACCAGTGGCACCTAATACAATGGCTGTTTTCATTCCGTAAATATACCCTCTTACCTTCAGATACCTCGCTGCTTATCATTGTCGCATTACATTGCAGCATTTCTTTAACGATATGCTGCCAATAAATCTCCTCATAATATCAGCAAAATGCTAAAATCTGCCTCTATACCCTACTTTATACATTATCGCTTATTTTTACCCCTTCTATGATAGGACAAACAGGGATTATAGGCAATGGTAGCTGGGGCACTGCCCTCGCAAAGATTTTGACCGATAATGGTCACACTATACATTGGTGGGTGCGCAATCAGGAAGCTATAAGCAGCCTGACTACCAGACACCACAACCCCCATTATCTTACATCAGTGAGATTCTTGCCTGGCACTATCTTACCTACTGATAACCTAACGGAAATGCTAGAGAAGTGCAACACAGTAGTTGTGGCTGTACCCTCGGCATACGCACAAGGTGTTATAAATCAGATTCCCTCCGAAGTATGGCAGCAAAAAAATATTGTTTCTGCCATCAAAGGTATACTGCCCGACTGCAATCTGCTGCTCAATGATTACATGACCAGCACTATGGGTCTTTCTTTACAGAACTATGTAGCCATTACTGGCCCCTGCCATGCCGAAGAGGTGGCTCAGGAGCGACTATCATACCTGACATTCTCTGGGCTCAATGACACCCTTACACAAGGGGTAGCAGCGTCGTTCAGTAGCTCCTACATCAACACTACTCACAATCACGACATATGGGGCGCTCAGTACGCTGCTGTGCTCAAAAACATTTTTGCTATAGGTGCTGGCATAGCACATTCGCTCGATTATGGCGATAATTTCCTGAGCGTCTACACTACCAATTGCTACCGCGAAATGTATGGCTTCCTACAAAGTCATTTTGAAAAAGTACACCCTTCCGATGAGCAACCAGATTTCCATACCAGTGCTTATCTCGGCGACCTCCTTGTCACCTGTTATTCACTTCATAGCCGCAACCGCACCTTCGGGGCTATGATAGGTAAGGGTTATACAGTAAAGGCCACCATTTTGGAAATGAATATGGTAGCAGAAGGCTACTATGCAGCCCGTGGCATGCAGACAGTTGCCGCTCAATATGGCATTGTGCTACCATTAGCCACTATCATTTACAGTATACTTTGGGAAGGTCTTTCACCAGCCGAAGGATTTAGCAGAATAGAAAAAATGCTCACCTAAAACATACACTATTCTATAATTTGCACATCCGGTTGTGCAGAAAATGATTAATTTTGCACATTCAGTTGTGCAAAATGATACAATTATTAGAACAATCCGCTAATCTCCTCACATACATACCTCTTGATTTCAAAAGGTACTTGTTCCAGCATGTCAGGTGGCAAAACCGTCTTATAGGCATAAAAGGTGCACGAGGAACAGGAAAAACAACGATGCTACTACAGTGGCTGAAAATCCAAAACTTACCCCCTAGCGAAGCGGCCTATTTCTCGCTTGATGATCTTTATTTCAGTCAGCATTTTCTGAAAGATACTGTTGCAGATTTTTATCGGCAGGGAGGCAAAATTCTCGTTCTTGATGAGGTACACAAATACCCTAACTGGTCGGCAGAAATAAAGAACTGCTATGACTTCTACCCAGATCTTAAAATTATTTTCACAGGATCTTCCATCATAGATATATCCACTCAGCAAGGCGACCTCAGCCGTAGGGCAGTAATTTATGAGTTACCAGGACTGTCTTTCAGGGAGTATTTGTCTATGATGGGTATAGTAACTATTGCTCCCACCACATTATCAGAACTACTAACTAATAAATCAGCATTAAGAAAAGACCTCCCCACTACATTCAAACCATTACAATACTTTCACGAATACCTTAAAACAGGTTATTACCCCTTTGCTATAGAAGACACCGAAACTACCCACCACCGAATCAATCAAATGATACGCACTATCGTGGAATATGACATGATGGAGCTTAAAAATTTTGATATCAGGAATGCAAAAAAACTCCTTCAGTTAATTTACGTTATCGCACAACAAGTGCCCTTCAAACCAAACATAACTGCACTGTCCGAAAAAACGGGCATTCACAGAAACTCAATAAACAATTATCTGAATTATCTAGAGCAAGCTAAAATTCTGCAATTACTGTATCCTGCAGGTATTAGCACTTCAACACTACAGAAACCTGAAAAAATATTTCTAAACAATACCACACTTTTGTATACCCTATCTGAAAATAATGCCGACATTGGTTCGGTGAGAGAAACTTTTTTCTTATCTCAGCTTATCGTAAACCACAAAGTACACATGCCCAAACAAGGTGACTTTATTGTTGACAACAAATTCACATTCGAAGTAGGAGGCAAAAACAAAGGGAACGAACAAGTACGAAACATAGACAATGCATGGATAGCTAAAGATGACATTGACAACATTCTAGGCACACAAATACCCTTATGGATGTTTGGCATATTGTACTGACAACCTATCATTGCATAAAAAAAGCCCTTGCTGACGCAAAGGCTGAAAGATTCTTTTCAATCATAACACTATGCCAGTGTAGCGTGCAATGTAATATTGCAATTCAGTAGCTTAGATATTGGGCAGTTAGCTTTTGCATCTTCTGCACATGCTGCAAACTGCTCCGCATTGATACCTGGCACAGACGCAGTTACTATTATGTCGCTAGTAGTTACAGCGCCACTGTCCAGTGTTATATCGCAGCGAGTTTCTATTTTCTCTGGCGTAAAGCCTGCTGCACCCAAAACGAAAGACAACTTCATAGAAAAGCAACCAGCGTGCGCTGCTGCTATCAGCTCTTCTGGGTTGGTACCCACCCCTTCTTCAAAGCGGCTTTTGTAAGAGTATTGTGCGTTGCTAAGTGTGGTGCTTTGTGTTGACAAATTACCATTTCCTTCTTTACCCGATCCGTTCCAAACGGCAGTTGCATTACGTTTCATGATTGTATTTTTTGTTGTGTAGATGAGTTGCGAAATTAGCGCAAGAATCCCTGCGACAGCATTGATTTTACCAATAGCACTATCCTATCTCCACCCTACAATACAGACAGCCACACATACCTAGTTCCCCATTTGCCCCAGTCTTTAAGGCCTCCCATTACGACATCATGCATTTCCTTGTTGGTTACTTTTTTGCCTTTAGTCTTCAGTACATAGTCTTCATCCTTGGTAGCTATCATTTCTACCTTGGTAGCTACCCATGTGGTATGTAGCCGGGGTATAGCTATTTCCAGTATCATACCTGGCAGCCCTCCAAACATTTCAGGCCCACTATCTGCTAATATATCAGTAGCATAAAAAGCTACAACATATACCGAATCACATATTACACCCACTGCCTTCCGGCACTTTATGTTAGCTATGGTGCGCACTTCATCTTTGAGCTTCCATTCCATTTTGCGCATAGAATCTTCTATCACAAATTTTTCATCAAAAACTTGCTTTACTGCTGTCACCTTCCTGCCTACGAGGTCTGAAAACACTACATTGTCAGATGCTGGGTCACTACCAAAACTTTTAGTAGTTACAGGCACTTCTCTACCGGGTTTGTATATGCTTCTGTTCCTGTCAAAGGTGAGATCGAAATACGTAATACTGAACTTTGGCACTTCAGATTTCATGCGCTCGTACCACGAGTTATTGTCATCGCCATAGTCCTTCATTCGGGCGTGCGAGTTCACTTTTTTCTCGTATTCTATTTTGCCGCTCATAGTGTATTGCGCATGCGAAGCAGCACATACAAATATGAGCAAACCAGTCAGTATCATTTTCATAGATAGTGTGTTTATGTTATTCATCATCATCATCGGCGGTTACGCTAGGTGTATTAGTAAAGTTCCAAGCCACACTCAGCATACCATATCTGCGTATGGTGAGGTAGCTATTTTGGGTCACCATATTGCCTTGAGCACTGCGGGTAAATCCTAGGTTTTGATTCAGTATATCAAACACTTGCAACTTCACAATAAGTTCTTTCTTTTTCAAGAATTTCTTAGATATGAAAGCATTCCACTTCACTATGCTGTTGTTATCTGTAAATACTGCTGTTTTCTGCCTTATCATCATCGTTGCACTGCTACCTATCTCTATATTTTTGGGCAGCTCCACGCCTGCATTCAGTTCATTTTCCAGCATCCAGTAGCTTAAAGGAAGGCTGTTTATTGTAGATGTATTGTTATTGTAGGTCACATTGGGCGTCCAGCTAAAATCAAACTTGTTTTCTTTCCTGTAACTCACATTTGGCCCAAAGGTGTACCTGTTGTTAATACTCACATTCTTTTCATTGTTTACTATATTGTTCACCCTGCCTGCATTACCCTCAAACGAGAAACCTATATTAATCTCAGGCTTCTTCAGTTTAAAACTATAACCCGAATACCAGTTAGCATCATAATTACCATCTACATTGATGTATTGTGTTTTGTATATCGCTCCATCTATTGTTTGGGCAGTACTTATAGCATTTGACACAGTATTGAGCGTAGCCCCCATGTACAAATACCTGTCTTTCAGTGTTTTGTAGTTGTTGAAATTAACATTAAACCTGTTTGTGAATTCTTGTTTCAGATTAGGGTTTCCAGTCACTACATTCAGCGGATCGGTATTCTGATTCAGTGGTTGTATCTGTTGTATAGTAGGCTGGCGAGTATTGCCATTATAAGAGGCCCTTAAGCTTGTTTGTCTGGCTATCTTGTACGTGAAACTTGCCTTTGGAAAAAGATTAATAAAATTATACCGGACAGACGTATCACCATTCAGCATATCAGTCTGTAAGAAGCTGGAATTAGACACATCACCCCCAAACGAGAAATTCAGCTTTTTGTACACAAACTTCATACCCAGCCCACCACGGTGCATGAGTATATTATACCTATAGTCACTACTGAAACTATCTCTCAACACAGTATAGTCACCACCTGTAGGGTCTTTGTCTAGCGACGAGTTGAGTGCAGAACTATTATTTACTGTCAGCGAATAATTGGTTTCTAAAAATGCCACCTTCGACAACGGTTCTGTGTACACCAGCTTGCCATACAGCGACATACTGGTACTATTGTTCACCTTCTTCTGGTCTGTAACATCCACCACTGCCGAATCGGTAGAGGTGGTAACAGCATATAGCATACCGCCTCCAGTCGTGTTTTTGTAGTTCTCTTTCATATCCAGCGACAGAGTTCTGCCTCTTTTCGAAAACTTGCGTCGCAGTAACAAATCGGCATTCAACGTCTGCTCATCACCAAAAGCTGTTATATCTCTATCATTCAATGTTTTGGCACCAGCCGCATCCTTTGCTAGGTTATACGTTTCAGTTCTATATTCCGATGAACTGTAGTTCTTTTTCACACCACCATTTACTACCATTTTCAGGCTAGTAAGTGAGTCTATAGTCCATTCCATCAATCCCTTCAAGCTATGTCGTTCACCCGAGTTAAACTGCTTTTTGTTTTCAATATTTACTCTCGATGTATCTCCTGCCAGTGCCAGTATTCTACTATTATTGCCGCCTATATCCACTTGTTGCAGTGCATATCTGTAGCTAGCCGATGCGTGTAGTTTATCTTCATTCCATTTGTTGGCATAATGCCCACCACCTGTCCATACCCTAGGCAATCCATCTCCATCATATCGCCCACTCCATCCCGAAAAATCATCAAAACTAGATCCTATTATATTCCACGACCCATCATCACCTATTTCGGTTATCCCAGGCCCTCCCCCAAATTTATTGCCTTCTTCCCAGCCCAGCCCCACCTTGTCCGTATTAGATATGATACCAAATGCTGCCAGTTGTCTTTTACCCTTGAATGCGTTGACCATTCCTTGCTGCTGATAGTAGCCGTCAGTGCCTCCACCCGCATCCAGTTTGCCAAAGTAGCCCTTCTTTTTGTTCTCTTTCAGTTGCAGATTTATGGTTCGTGTCTTTTCGCCATCGTCTATACCAGTAAACTCTGCTTGGTCGCTTTTTTTGTCATATACCTGCACTTTGCTTACCACACCTGCTTGTAGCCCCTGAGTCACCACCTTCGGGTCATCAGAGAAGAACTCTTCGCCATCTACCAGCACCTTTTCCACAGTGGTTCCATGAGCTGTTATTTTGCCATTTTTATCCACCTGTATGCCAGGTAGCTTTTTCAGCAGGTCCTCTACGCTTGCCCCTTCCTTGTTCAGAAAGCTATCAGCCATATACTCAGTAGTATCTCCCTTTATTTTAATGGCTGCCACCTGTTGGGTAAACACAAACTCCTTTAGTAGGTGCTCGTTCGATAGCATTGCCACTGTATCCAGATTCATTATGCCATTTGTGAGGTTCAGCACATCGCTATAGTCGGCATAGCCGGGTCGCACTATACGCAGTATGTACTTGCCACTTCGTTGAGTACTCAACTCAAAAACACCATTATCATCTGCTCTGGTATAGGTCTCCAGTACACTATCGGCACTTCGCACCAGCATAGCCGACGATAAATAAAGCGGCGCATTAAGGAAGGTATCATACACCACTCCTCTTACCTTATACAGTTGCTGAGCAGCACTGTTTTGCACTAAGCAAAAAACTACTAATAATGATAGAAGGAAACGAGTCATAGGTATATATAGCTATTTACTGATTGTAAATAAACAAAAAAATATCAGATTTTCGCAAATAGGAGTAGGTGTATAAACTCAGAAAACTTAGTTAAAATACCTGAATTATAACTGAAAGTTTATGAAAGCCCACTGCTCAACTTAGAACAATAGGGTAGTTTGTAGTATTTACTACAAAAAATAACTAGGAACAAAATAGAGGATATATAATAATAGTAAACCACAAATCACCGCAGTTGGGCTAATAACTGCATATGCAGTTCCAGCACCTGTGGCAGCAACGGCTGCACATCGTCGTTATGAATTACATAATTGCAGCGTTTCATTTTTTCAGCATCGTCCATTTGCTGTTGCATTATTCGGGCTACTTTTTCCTCTGTCAAGTTGCTCCGTTTCATAGCCCTTTGTGATCGCAGTGTAGCAGGTGCCGTTACACCTATCATCACATCCATTTCGGTGTGGCTACCACTCTCAAAAAATATTGCGGCTTCCTTTATCACATACGGTGTTTGTTGCTTGTTCAGCCATTCCCTGCCATGTGCCACAGTTGCAGGATGTACCAAAGTATTTAGCTGTTTCAGTTTATCTGGCTGCCCATATACTATAGCGGCTATTTTTTCTTTATTGGGTAGTGTATCATCATATGCCTCTTGCCCCAACAAGGCTATGATTGCTGCTCTTAATGTGGCATCGGTACTCATCAGATATTTTGCCGCATCATCAGCATTAAACACAGGTATGCCGAGTGTAGCAAACACCCGGCATACCACTGATTTACCAGACCCTATACCTCCCGTTATTCCTACCTTCAGCATTTGTTGGCTTTTGGGTGCGTGAGATGATAATGCCAATACTCTAATTAATTACCACACACTTAGGGTGTGCAGCCATCATATTCTCTTTTTACTTTGCAGCTACTTCTGTTGTTGCACTTGCTTTTTTGCGCAGTGCTGCTGTTAGCTCCATCGACACCGCCGAACGCTCTATCGTCATAAAGCTACCACGGCTTATTTCTATCTGCAATGTACCATCTTCATTAGCACGATTCACACGAGCATGTATGCCTGCCGTTGTTACTATTTGCTCACCAGATGTCAAATCATCTGAGAATTTTTTCTGCTCTTTAGCACGTTTAGCCTGTGGGCGTATCATGAAGAAGTACATTACCACAAACATACCCACCATCAGAAAAATAGGCATCATACCACCGCCCGGTGCTGCTGCCTGCAATATTAATGTTCCTGTATTCACCTGTTTTGTTTTTGTGTTTTATAATTAATAAAAATCGTTGCTGCTTTATTTCTTTTTTTCTACCTCAGCTTGTATAAACAACAAATGAGTGCTGCGCAAGGTATTTGTCTGTAAGGTCACTGTTTTTTCTTGGTGTCCCTGCTTACCTGCCGAGTTGAATGTAACTTTCATAGTAGCTGCCTGACCGGGCATTACTGGCTCCTTAGGATAGTCTGCCACCGTGCAGCCGCAAGAACCCGAAGCCGAACTAATAATCAATGGCGACTTACCTGTATTGCTGAACGAAAACTCATATGCCACCACTTCATTTTCATGTATTGTACCAAAATTATGAAGGGTATCTTTAAATACCATTACCGGCTTCATAGCAGCCGCTACAGTATCCATTCCTTGTGCACTCCTGGGGTTGCTTACCAAACTCGCAGGCAGTTTTTTATCATCGGGTTGCTGTTTACTATCGCCACATGCCGCCAGTGCCATCACTGCTATTAACAAGTATTGTTTCATTGCTCAGCTTATTATATTTTGATGATGTTGATAAACCAGTATCACTATTCTACTTTTTGTTCCTGTCTGTTTTATTAATGTTGTTATCCTTCACCAAATCCTTCAGTATGTTATCCAGCACACCATTCACAAACTGTCCGCTCTGTGGCGTACTGTATTGTTTGGCTATATCTATGTACTCGTTTATAGTCACCTTGGTAGGTATAGTAGAGAAATACAAAAACTCACACACCCCCATTCTTAGCAACAACATATCTATCATTGCTACGCGGTCTTTGTCCCAGTTGTTTAGTTTAGGCAATATCAGTTCTGTACTATAGGGCTCCTTGTCTATCACTGCTAGCAATAGGTCCTGAGCATATTCCCTTTTTTCAGATGATAACAGCTTCGAAAACTCGACCTTTGCACCTCCATTGAAAAAATTCTGCATCAGCATTATTATCAACTCACCATCATCTTCCCACCCTGGTAGGTCGTCTGTAAAGTTAGACAGCATCTCCTCATTCTCCAGTATCTGCTTCTCCCATATATACTGTACTATGGCTTTGTCTTGTGCTGGCGTATTGGTAGGCTCACTGATGTAGTTGATATATTCAGCTGTCTTTTGTAGCTGATGAAATACTTTTTTTACATTGTTTTCATCTACAAATCGGTCTAGCTTATCGTTTTTTATCCTTTCATTAAACGATTTGTTGTTGTGCAACATTTGCACAAAACTATTAGTGGCTATCCTTGTGTCTGCATTACGGTCGTCAGTAGTCACCAGATATTTCGATGCTCGCTGACGGGCATCTATATCGGCATACTCTGCTATGCGCAATGTATACAAAACCGAAACGGTAAATAAATCCAATACCTGACTTAGCTTTACATTGAGTATTGTTGCTGCTGTTTCTTTATTCCCCTGCGCTCCATGCTCAAACGAAGAGAGTGTATACAACGTCTGCATCACTTTCACACGGATATTCCTTCGGCTTATCATATTGTAAAAAGAACCTGTTTTGAGGTGCAAAGGTAGTTAAAACATCGTTTTGAAAAGTTAAAACAATGCACCTGATTGATTAAAGTAAGTATTGGAGAATGGGCGACAAGTAGTTTGCAACTTGCCCGAAGGAAAAAAACAAACCGTCCCGCAAATAAATACGGGACGGCATAGTAATATGTAAATTATATTATGCTAATGCATTAATTCTCTTCACTATACCTGATTTCAGGTTGCCAGCTTTGTTCTTATGTATTACATTACGCTTAGCTAGTTTGTCTATCATAGACACTACCTTACCCAGACTTTCCTGTGCTGCGCCTTTATCTGTTGTTGCTAGCAATGTACGTATCGCATTACGAGTAGTTTTACCGTAGTAACGGTTACGCTCACGGCGCTTCTCACTCTGACGAACGTCCTTTTTGGTTGCTTTATGGTTTGCCATTAATTTAGAATTTTTTAAGGACTGCAAAGGTAATGGAAATATTCAAAACGCAAAAATAAAATTTTAAACCTTTATCATACTCCCATTTCTCCCCTTATTTTTTCACATTTATCAGGTAATCATTGCCCACTTTCAGGTCAAATCCCTTTGTCCAGCTCATCTTTTGCCATTCATTAGTTGGCTTTATCACGGTCTTTCCAGTTTTAGTAATTATTGCTATTGGCAATGTAAACCCTTCAACTACATCCTCAAACCTATAATTGAGCTCATTGTTCTTTACATAGTACTCCAGCCTCGGTATCTCCGCCCTACGCAAATACTGATCAAAAAACGCATCCAGTTTTAGTCCTGTTTGCGCAGCTATGTATTGCTCCACTTGCTGAGAGCTTACTATTCCATGATAGAATTCTTTCCCCAGCCCACGTAGCATCTTTCTGAATTTTTCATCATCGCCCATCATAGCCCTTATCATATGCATCACTGCCGCTCCCTTTTCGTAAATATCGCTGGCACCCTCTTCGTTTACACCATAGGCAGCTATAATAGGTTGTTCATTTTTAATATTGTGCCACAATCCCCTGCTATATTCTCCAGCTTTATCCTTACCCAGCAAGCACTCTGTAAACAATGCCTCTGAGTAAGAGGTCACACCCTCATGAACCCAGTTATCAGCCATGTCTCCCGCAGTCACATTATTCCCAAACCACTCATGCCCACTCTCGTGTACTATTATATAATCCCACTTCAACCCATGCCCTGTCAGCGACCTGTCAAATCCCTTGTAGCCCATCTTGTAGCCATTGCCATATGCTATAGCACTTTGGTGCTCCATACCCAGATACGGGGCTTCCACCAGCTTGTAACCATCTTCATAAAACGGATATGGTCCCATCCAGTATTCAAAACAATGTATCATTTGTTTCACCACCACAAACTGTTCTTTTGCTTTCTTTTCATTCTTTCGCAGCACATAGTAGTCCAGGTCCAGTTTACCTTTCTCTCCCATCAGTGTATCATGCCAATGTACATAGTCGCCCGCATAAAACGTTACATCGTAGTTGTTTATGGGGTTCTGCACCTCCCATACGGTTGTCGTCTGTTCGTCACCCATTCCTGTACTCACCATTCTGCCATTACTTACCCCTACCATTCCTTTGGGTACTTCTAGTGCTATCTGCATTCCCTTTTCTGGCTCATCCCATTGTGCATCTTTGCAGGGCCACCATACACTTGCACCCAGCCCTTGGCACGATACTGCTATCCAAGGGTTACCATCATCGTCTTTTATCCAGCTTATACCGCCATCCCATGGTGGATTCACAGCTTTACGAGGACTACCATGATAATGCATCACCAACGAATAAGTCTCCCCCTGCTTCAGCTTACCAAACGGATACAACACCCACCACACATTGCCCTCTCGCACATAGCGCACCTTCTCCAGCCTCGACGAGTATATGTCTGGTATCAGCACTACACTATCCATCTGCAATGGCTCTTGCATGTCTATCTGCATACTGTCGCCCGGCATATCAGTCACCTTAAAAAACAGCTGATTACTACCGCTTATTTCCTCTTGCTTAGGGTCTATATTTATACGCAACTGATACCGCTGCACATCCCACCATTTTCTGCCACTACCATTACTACCCCTTAGCGTATCTGCATGGTTATATGCCGCTGCATTGAGCGCTTGCAACAGCATACACAAACCCAAAAACCATCTTTTATTATCCTTCATAACACCACAATATACTTACTCATTTACAATTACCGCTGTTCTCCATGCTGTATTTAGGAGGTGATATTTACACCTGCCACCCTTATGCAAAAAGGTGACAACTATACCATAGCTGCCACCTTTTGTATGTTCTAATTGTACTTTATATTCTTAGTCAATGCCCACTACCTCTACATCAAATATCAATACAGAGTTGGCAGCTATAGCATTACCCATTGCCGATGGACCATAAGCCAATCCTGAGGGTATAAAGAAAGAACCCTTTGAACCTAGCTGCAACAATTGCACACCTTCATCCCATCCTTTTATCACCTGACCCACACCCAGAGTGAAAGTGAATGGCGATACGTGGTTAAATTTAGGATCTACATTAGAGTCAAACAGTTTACCATCCAGTGTTTTACCGGTGTAGTTCATCGTTACTTTTTTACCTTTCGCAGCAGTAGCTCCTAGCCCTTTCTGAGTGATGGTGTAGTACAATCCTGAAGCAGTTTTGGTTGCTTTTATATTGTTTTTCTTGAAGTAATCCTGCAGCAATTTATCGTCTATATTAGCTTGTTCAGCGGGGTCGCGCTGTGTAGGCTGTTCTGGTCCTGCTTCTATATCCAGCACCTCTACGTCAAATATCAATATTGAGTTAGCAGGTATCTGTGGGCTTCTGTCTTGGCTACCATAAGCAAGCGTAGATGGTATATACAGCGTAGCTTTAGCACCTTTGTTTATTAGCATCAATCCTTCATCCCAGCCTTTTATCACTTGCCCTTTACCTATTGGCAGCTTAAAGGGTTCAGGATGTTTAAATGAGCTATCAGTATTTGAGTCAAACACATTACCATTCATTAGTTTGCCGGTATAGTTTACACTCAGCATTTGTCCTGTCTTAGGCGTTGGTCCTGCACCTTCTTTACTTACAGTATAGTAGAGTCCAGATGCGGTTTTCTTAGGTTTTATACCATTTTTCGCAAAATACTCTTGCAGCAACTGTTCATCAATACCTTTTTGTTTTGAAGCCATTTCCTGATTGTACTTAGTCTCTTCCTCTTCAGTACGCACAGTCACTACCTGCACTTCATACCTCATTTTCTGGTTTTTACCTTGCTTCATGCCAGGCATTGGCTGTGCGCCACCTTTCAGCATAGAGTCTACGGGCACCATAAACAGGGCACTATCACCTGCAGCCAGTAGCTTAAAGCCTTCCATCAGGTCGCCATTAGCTTTTGGGTCTTGTATGGTTACAGGCACCGGGCGGGTAGCATTATACATGGTGCGCGAATCAAAAATCACACTATCATCCAGATATACGTGTATAAACATCTCAGCATGATCGCCATTTGCGGCTTTTCTCACACCATCACCTTTTTTCACAATTTTATATTCCAGGCCGCTGGGCAGTTTAGTCATTCCTGCTACTGCCTTCGCCTTAGAGGCACTTTTACTTTTAGCGTCTTTTTGTGCTGTTGCAGAACCGGCTACCCCTACTACAAGTGCAGCTGGCAACAATAAATTCTTAAGTATGATCTTCATTAATAAAGTTTGTTTTAGTAAAAGTAATTAAGGAACCAATGCAAAAATGTTAAAATGTCTCACTACTAAATCCAAATATAGATACAAATCAGAAATAAGCAATCATTTATTAAAGTTGCAAAGTCCTTAAACATTTACTGTTTAAGGACTTTGCTGTATCTATTGTCTATTGTCTTACTTGTTGCTTTCAGACTTCACATCTGTAATCTCTACCTCAAATATCATTATTGCATTTGCTGGTATTTTAGGGCTTGGGCTCTGTGGACCATAAGCAATAGGCGATGGCAGATACAGCGTTGCTTTTGCACCTTTTCTCAGCAGGGATACACCCTCATCTACACCAGGTATCATTTGCCCTGCACCTACCTGAAACACTAGTGGGTCTGTACCATGATGACCTATCGATGTATCAACGTTTGAGTCAAACGCCATACCATCTAGTGTTTTACCAGTATACATCATGCTAGCAGTCTGCCCTTTTGCAATCTGCGCACCAGTACCTGGCTTCTGTATAGTGTAGTACAAACCTGATGCAGTTTTTTCTGCTTTTATACCTTTCTGTGCAAAGTAGTCTTGTAGTGCTTTGTCATCCAGTGGCATCTGAGCAGCTTTCTGCTCTTCCATTTTTTTCATTTCTTCAGCCTGCTTAGCTTCCATGTCTTTGTTATACTGTTCTTCGCTCTTCACAGATACCAACGACAGATTGATAGTAATTTTGTTACCAGATTTCAACCACTCAGGCACACGGCTCAGCTGGTCTGCAGGTATACCTTTCAGTATCGTATCGCAAGACACTACCACTACAGCACTATCACCTACCGACAAGAATGGCAATACAGCCTGCCAGTCGCCAGTACGTGCACTATCCAGACGCATCACTCCAGGACGACCTTGCTTCCAAGTGTCGTTCAGTACCATTGTATCCACTTTTGCTACCAAATTAAACTCTACTACATCGCCTATGGCAGCGTTTTTACCTTTTTCGTCTTTAACGATTTTATATTCTACACCTTTCACTTTTTTGAAGGCACCACTGTCGCCGCCACACGCGGTAAAACCAATAGTTGCAGCGCTTAACAACGCAATCTGGAAAATCCTGGATTTCATGTTTCTGATTTTATTTTTGTTTGTTTTTTATTTTGGGTGATTATCTGATAATACCTTCTTGAAATATGCTATTGTTTCCTCAAAACTTGCTTTCGACCTACCGCCCGATGCATTAAAATGTCCTCCTCCATTAAAATAAAGTCGAGCAAAGTTACTCACATCAAACATTCCTTTACTTCTGAACGACATCTTCACCTCATCGCCTCGCTCTGTTATAAGGGTCGCAAACTTTATACCTGCTATACTCAACGGATAGTTGACAAGCCCTTCAGTATCTCCATTCTGCACATTAAACAGATTCATTTCTTTTCTCGACAGTGTTATCAACGCTGCATTATACTTCCTAAATACCTGCATACGCTCTATAAGCACATATCCCAGAAAACGCATTCTGCTCTCGCTCCATGCATCATATACTTCCTCATGTATACTAGTATGATTGATACCGGTCTCCATCAGGTTACCTATCATATAGTGCACACTGGCAGTAGTTGCCGGAAACTTAAACGAACCCGTATCTGTCATTACACCCACATATAGGCAGGTAGCTATATTCTTATCTATTATTTCATTGTCGCCACACAACCCTATAAAGTCATACACCATCTCACAAGTGCTACTCTTTTCAGGCATACTCATCCCGTAGTCCCATACTGGCTTCGGAAACAAGTGGTGGTCTATCATCACCTTTGGTTGTGGAGCATCTGTAAGCATTTGCTCCAAGTGTTTGGTTCTGTCGAAATCATTAAAATCCAAACAGAATATTACATCTGCAGTTTTCAACGCATGAACAGCTACTTCTGGTTGGGCTTCATAATTGATTACATTGTTGCAACCAGGCATCCACTTCAAAAAATCTGGTATTTCACTCGGCGATACCGCTGTAGGGGTGTGTCCCTTCATAGACAGATAGTGACTCAACCCCAGCATACTACCTATAGCATCACCATCAGGTTTGTGATGCGTAGTTATGAAAACTTTACACGGCTTTTGCAGTAAAGGAAAAACTTCTTGTATTGGCAGCATGTGTGTGTCGTGCAAATCACGGCAATGCGATTTGATACGGGGTGCAAAAATATGGTATCTGACCGTTATGACAAAAGCAAAATGTTAAAAAACGAAAAATATACCATACCTCTCACTTTTCGCTCACTTTTACAAAATCGTTCTATACAACGTTCAAGGCATCAATTCACATGCATTTTTAACAATAATCATTTCTTGTACCAAACATTTTTGCCGTAATTTTGCACCCTCAAAACACATTTTATGTCAAATCGTACATTTACAATGATTAAGCCTGATGCAGTAAAAGCAGGCAACATAGGCAACATACTCCAGATGATCAACGAAGCTGGTTTCCGTATAGTGGCAATGAAATACTTACAAATCAGCAAACAACAAGCTGAAAAATTCTACGAAGTTCACGCTGCTCGCCCATTCTATGGCGAACTGACTGAATTTATGAGCAGTGGCCCAATAGTTGCCGCTATTCTTGAAAAAGAAAATGCAGTAGCTGATTTCCGCAAACTGATAGGTGCTACCAATCCTGCTCAGGCAGAAGAAGGTACTATCCGCAAAAAATATGCTGCTTCAGTAGGCGAAAACGCTGTACATGGTTCTGATAGCGATGAAAATGCTGCTATAGAAGGCAATTTCTACTTCAGTGGCTTAGAGCGTTTCTAAGCTTTTCTCAGTATCAAACCGATATTCTTAGCCCACATCCTTTATAAGATGTGGGCTATTTTTATTTGCTTCGCAAACACACTTACCCAAAATAAAACCGGGTAATATCTTAGAGATATTACCCGGCCAAAAAATTGTCCTAATCTATTTATTTACCCACAACGAAGTGGAATATTTTGGTTTCGCTTTCTCCACTCACTTTCAGCAAGTAAGTACCAGGAGCTATGTTATCGCCCACAGTCACATCATGTTTCAAGTTACCATTTTTCACAGTTGTGAATCCTGAGTACACCTTCTGACCCACTACATTCATCACCTCTACACTTACCACTTCACCGTTGGTCGATGCCATAGTGCCACTTAGTGTAAAGCTACCCATGTTAGGGTTCGGGAACAAAGAGAGCGCAGTTTCAAAATTATTCACACTTCCTACAGCCAGATAGGTACCGCGTATCCTTATTAGGTTACTAGCTGCTACAGAACCTAAGTCGCAGGCAGGAGTACCGTTTACTCTACAGAAAACAGAATCATCATCATACACCTCACGTGCATAAACAGAATTAGTAGCACCTGGTATCAAATCACCGTCTACAAACCACTGATACGAAGGTGCACCACCAGCAGTAGTTACCTCTGCATAGAATGTTACTACCTGTCCTAAATAAGTAATAATGGTGTCAGATGTAGTAGTGATGTTAACAACAGGAATTACATTAGGATATACGTTTATTGGCTCATTGATATAAGCCGGACTAGGCAGTGCACACACATCGTCACTATTGGTCATAAAGCAGCTTATCACATCACCATGAGTAGGAGTATACGTATACACAGTATCACCAGTGCCAACATTTACACCAAATAGCTGCCACTGATAGATTGGTGAAACACCACCATTTACATGATGTGCTCTGAATGTAACTGGTACTCCAGCACACAATGTATCAATACCCGGAGTACGTGTCACTGTTACCGACGCTGGCAATGGGAAGCTCACTCTGAATGGCTTAGTAGTAGTGCAACCTGATACTGCAGTATAAGAAATTGTAGTAAGACCATGAGTAACACCAGTTACTATGCCAGTTGTGGCTACTACAGATGCTATCATAGCATTGTTACTGCTCCACAAGCCACCTGTAGCTGCAGTGAACACAGTATCCGAACGACCTTGACAAACACTATCAGCACCTGTAATTGGGGCAGGAATAGTATCTACAATTATAGGGGCATTTACAAAACATGCATTAGGCATGGTATAGGTAGAAACATAAGTACCACCCACTGCCAAGCCTGTTACAAATCCAGCAGAGTTGATAGTAGCACCTCCACTTATAGTCCATACACCACCAGGGGTAGCGTTAGTCAGTGTTGTTGTAGAACTACCATTACATATTGTGATACCACCAGTAATAGGAGGAGGAGTTTGATTCACAGTCACTGTATATACAGCTGGGTTACAAGCTACAGTTGAGTAGGAAATTGTTACAACTCCTGGCGTTACACCTGTTACTACACCTGTAGCAGATACAGTTGCTACTGTAGTGTTGCTGCTTGTCCATGTACCACCTATTGTGCCATTACTGAAGTTGGCTGTATAACCAGTGCAAATAGTAGCAGAACCACCCGAAATAGCTGTAGGAGGTGTACTTACAGTCAACACCATAGATGCATTACAACCCGTCCCTAAGGTGTAAGTTATTGTAGAAGTACCTGAAGGAGCTACACCCAATGCTACTCCAGTAGTAGCATTGATAGATACCACACCAGGTAGTGTACTAGACCAAGTACCACCAGTTACAGAGTTAGAAAGCAAAATAGATAATCCCTGACACAAAACCGGTCCACCCACTATGGGGCCAGGTATATCAAAAATCGTAACGTTGTTTGTAATAAAACATCCAGTAACAGGATTCGTATAAGTAATATTGGTAGCACCATTAGAGATACCTACGAAAATACCAGTCGTAGAACCTATAGTTGCTATAGATGGACTAGCACTTGTCCATATGCCACCAGGTGTTGCAGAGAATAAAGTATCGGAGAATGTCTCGCATGCATACAATCTACCTGTAATATTGGCAGGAGTAGCGTCTACTGTTACTATTTTAGTTACCGGAGAACAACCAGGTACAGAATAAGATATGGTAGCATTACCAGGAGATACCCCTGTAAGTACACCAGTGAATGTATCTATAACAGCACCAGGAGTACTGCTGAACCACAATCCACCAGGAGAAGGATTGCTTAGCGTGATTGTAGTACTTGGACACAACCTAGAAGGACCTGTAATAGCACCTGGAGGCACTACAACATTTATTGTGCTAGTTCTGCTGCAACCAGTAGGTAGTGTATAAGTGATGTTAGCAACACCACCAGATATACCACTCACCACACCCGTAGTAAGACCTATAGATGCCGTAGCAGGACTAGAGCTTATCCAGGTTCCACCAGTAGTTGTAGAACTCAATAATGTAGAAGAACCAATACAAACTGCTCCAGAACCTGTTATCGCAGCTGGCAGAGGATCAACTGTTAGTGTCACAGTATACACTTGTGAACATGTAGTTGTTGAATTCCTGATAGTTATTGCTCCTGTATATACGTTAGGGGCAGTAGTAGCTGGCACATTTACCAATATTGGGCTTGCTGGCAGTGCAGCAAATGTACCCACTGTTGATGGACCAATAGGAGACCATGTCAATGTATACTGGTTAGGGGCACCAGTAGTACCAGTGTAGGCATAATTAAGTATCGATGCTCCACTAGCATTGTAACATGTATTATTGTTCAAAGTCAAACCACTCATAGATACAGTGTTAACTGTATAAGTGTTAGGAGTGGTTGGAGGAGTAGTAATTGTATTAACGTTGACCGCAGTAAGACCAGTTGACGGATTACCAAATATTGCACCACCTGTTGTTTGTGCTACTACATAATAAGAAATCACATCACCCGCTACAACGCCACCCATAGGTGCTACATTTATGGTAAATGTCCAGATGCCGTTAGTAGCTGTACCTGAAACAAGCGTACCCGGATTGCTAAACCATGCTCCAGCACCTTTTCTGAAGTAGACTCTTGGCACTACCACACCAGCAGTTGGTATGCCTGCTGCCGACTCTATAGTTACAGGAGTAAGTATTATATCTCCATCACTACACGTGTTAGCAAGAGAAGTATAAGTAATTCTGTTAGGCAACTCATGTGCGCCTATTGTAGGAGTAGTTGTACTTCTTGGTGCATTGTCTATATCTACTGTTATCGATGGAGCTGCTATTGGTATACCTGCAACCAGTGGATTGTTAGCGGGCAACAACTGTAAGTGAAGGTCTGTCGTTGATACAAACAATGGGGTCATTGTAATTGAATTCAAATTACCGCCAAAACCTGCCTGAATCTGAGCTATAGTAGTACGGTTACCACCCAAAAAACCTAAAATACCTCCAGCCGACGTGATATAGTTGTTATAATCTATTACAGGAAATGTAGTAGCTGCTATAGAACTGTATATAGCATACCTGTTTCCTGCCGTCTGATTGTTCGAAAGAATATTATTCCTCATATTCACAGCACCTGCCAGTATTGTTCCTGCAGCAAAAGGCTCAAAAGCAGCAGCAGCATTAGTAAAGGCGCCTGTAGAATTTGTGTTTAGCTGCACAGAATTATAATGAAAATTCACTCCATTACCACCATCCATGAAAAACCCATGAGCATTGTCACTTATGATACCTGCACCAGGACAAGTAACATCTGTAACAAAATTATTGTAGACATTTACGTTGGTTGCCGTAGTATTCATGTCCAGATATATTCCATATGCACCAGTTGCCACAGTGTTAGATATATTGGTCACTTTATTTCTGGTAATAGTGCTGTTTGCTGCTTGGAAAGAAAGTAAAATACCCTGCACAGGTGTTCCCCCATTGATACTTACATTACTAATTCTGTTCTCTACAATATTTGTGTTATTACCGTTGTTCACGTGTATTCCTGAAAAACCTAGTCCATTACAATCATTGTTGCGAATAACCCAGTTGTTATCTAATGCTGCCGGACCATAAGCATAAATAGCTGTTTGCGCACTAGTTACATTACAATTTTCAATAGTATTATTTGAGTTTGGCGCTTCTCCTATACCAAACAGAGCAACACCACTACCAGAAGTGATAGCAATACCTACATTGGTTGCAGACATCCTCACTATACAATTCTTAATTGTATCATTTGTAGCACCTACTGTGGTAGATGGACTACCAAATCTTATTGCTGCTGACCCTGCAGTAAAAGTTGTATTTTGAATAGTCAGATCTCTTGTTGTTCCACCTACAGTGTTAGAGCCGTCAAAAGTTACATTCCTTGCACCAAAAAGATGCACAATTGATGTACCAGCCAAATTACCTGTAATTACTGGGCTGGCACCAATAGCAGGTTTTATACGCACCGAAGTATAGTTTGCTGGTAATGCATTCTGATTCAGTATAGCTGTAGCTATCTCAGTAGTACCTGCAGTTAATGATATCGTGATAGCACCCTGATGTGTACCAGCATTGATAGCATTAAATGCAAGACGCAACTGTGTATATACAGTTGGCCCTACTACACCAGCAGTAGCTGTTACAGTTACCTGTGCCTGAGCCTTCATTATACCCAACAACATGAATACACCTAGCACAAATACCTTCATAGTCCTGCTGATTGAGTCAATAATACTTCTTTTCATAAACCTTATTTAAAATTTGCTCCAATAGCGTTTCGGAAAATTATAAATCCAAAAATAACATTTTTTTTATTCCATGCAACGACTTAATCAAAAAATCACTGCTTAATACACCACAAAATAGCCACTATAAGCCGAATATATACTTTCGATTAAAAGAAAAGCTACTCCGTTTGGTCAAAAAGATAGTCGAACTATAACACATACCTACCTGACAGGCGCAAAAAATGGAAGGAATGTTAGTATTCAATCCTTCCATCTACAACTTGATTTCACCAAATTTGGAGATATAAATCTACAAATTGACCCATTATATATTCAACCACCTGATTATCAAGTGATAGTACGGAAAAGCGTATAGCGAAGCACAATTTCTAATAAAAGTACTATCAGAGCAATAGCAGCAAACGGGAAAAACAACTCTGCATAATGCTTGAAGGAAGTAATGTCAATTTTTGTTTTTTCCAGCTTATCTATATCCTCATACACACTTGCCAATGACCTATTGCCTGTAGCCCTGAAGTACTTACCACCAGTTTCCTTTGCCATTTGCTTCAGCAATGGTTCATCAATCTCCACAGGCACCATCTGTTTTTGTATACCAAAGGGGGTTTGCTGAGGCATTAGCGCCTGCCCCATAGTGCCCACACCTATTGTATATATCCTTATTTTAAACGCCTTAGCTATCTCTAGTGCCGTACTAGGGTCTATAATACCTGTATTGTTCACACCATCCGTCATCAGTATCACCACCTTACTTTTACCCTTGGTGCTACGTAGCCTATCTACTGCCGTTGCCAGCCCCATGCCTATAGACGTACCATCTGCCACCATACCATTGCGTATCTGATTCACCTGATTTTTCAGCACATTATGATCTATGGTTATAGGGCACATCGTAAAGCTCTCACCAGCAAAAATCACCAATCCTATCCTGTCTGTAAGTCTTTGATCTATAAATTTGAGTGCCTGAGCCTTTGCTGCCTCTATACGGTTGGGCTTAAAGTCTTCTGCCATCATACTACCCGATACATCTATGCTCATCACCATATCTATACCTTCACTATCCACATTCTCAGTAGTATTGCTGCTCTGCGGGCGTGCCAGAGCAATGCTAAGTGCCGCTAAAGATATAAGACGCAATGCAAAAAGTACTGGCCTGAACCTCGCTCTACCGCCAGCATTTACTGCCTTAATACCCCCCAATGTAGTCAGGCGCATAGTAGGGTTGTCATCTCTCCTACCCCTAAGCTGCCACCACACCATAAGCGGTATCACCAACAGCAACCCAAAATAAAGGGGCTGCGCAAATGTCACATGGTTCCAGTCACTGAATATACTCATATAGTTTTTTCGGTTGGGGTAGTAGTAACAATAGCTGGTTTAGAACGTTCTACAAGTTGCCTTGCTTTGTCTATAGCATCTGTATGCTCTTGTGGCAATGGTTGTGCTTTCGCAAACTTTGCAAGATCGGCAGTGCGAAGGATACTTGATAGCAAGTCATGATAAGGTTGCAACTCTCTATGCATCTGTGTTTTATAGAGTATTTCGTCTGTTGTCAACTCCATCACAGCCGTGTTGAAGCGGGCTTCAAGATAATTGCGCACTATATCAGTAAGGGCTACATAGTATTCTTTCACTTGCTGTTTCTGCCATAGTTGCTGCGCTTCCAGCTCTGCCAGCAGTCGCAAGGTATGCTCTTGCAATGTTTCCTTCGGTCCTTCGGGCACTACTACCACTGGTTTAGGCCTACGCAAATAATACACTACACCCGCTATTAGGAGCACCAGCAGCAATGCACCACCAAATATGTACCATAAATAATCTAACCACGATGCAGGCACATACATAATTTCCTTTATCGGCTTAAACTGCTGCGTAGTATCTACAGCTACTGTCTGCACTAGCAGCTCAAACGAGTCGGACTGAATAGTAAAAGGATCACCAGTAGTACCAAAAACCGGAAAAACAAAAGATGGCACTTTAAACAAACCCGAATCAAACCCCGTAAGCACCAATCGCTGCTTATAGGTGATTATGTCACCAGCCTTGAGAGTATCTATCTTACCCCGCTCTACTATTTCTAGCTTGTTAAATGTGTCTGGGATGGTAGCCCATTCTACCCTACCTGTAGCAGGCTTAGTGCTCACCTCCAAAAACAAACGTACCTGATCGCCCACCGTTATCTGACGGGCATCCATACGGGCAGTAGCGCTGGCCTCGGGCTGCGCCATAGCGGCAAATGGCAGCATACAAACCAGCAGTAAATTCAATAGCCGCACACACGAGCCACTGTTGGATACCAACTTGTGAAAAATCTTTTGAGTCAATGTCATTTTATGTTTCATACCGTAAACTATACGGAAAATTTAGAATGCTATATTTTACCCCACTCGCTTATCTACCTTTGAAGTATGTCTGCAATATTTTCACATAATCCTGATCTGTGCGTACATGTAGCAATGAGCCACCACTTTTTCTAAATGTCTGCATGCAGTACTTGTACTTTTTATCAAATGCTGCCGCGTATTGCAGTCTCACACCTTTATCGTCAGTGTCTATCCACAGCATTTCCTTGGTTTCTGCATCCATTACCTGTATCAGCCCTGCTGGTGGCAGCTCCATGTCGTACTTATCGTAGATATGTATGCCCACCAGGTCATGTTTACGGGCTGCTAATTGCAGCGCCTGCTCATACGGATTGCTCACAAAATCGCTAAGCAAAAAGGAAATAGACCGTTTCTTCAATACATTGTTCAGAAACTCCAGTGCCACTCTCACATCAGTACCACCGCTGTTGGTAGGTTCTAGCGCCACCAGTTCTCTTATTATACGCAGTATATGCCCCTTACCCTTCTTGGGTGGTATATACTTTTCTATCTTATCGCTGAAGAATATAACCCCCACCATATCATTGTTGGTAGTGGCAGAAAATGACAAAACTGCACTTAATTCCGTTATCAGTTCCCTTTTCAGTTGCTTCTGTGTACCGAACAACGAACTGCTGCTTATATCTACCAATAGCATCACTACCAGTTCTCGCTCCTCCTCAAATACCTTTACAAACGGATGAGAAAAACGAGCCGTAACGTTCCAATCTATAAACTTCACATCATCTCCTGGCTGATACTCACGCACCTCGCAAAAAGACATACCTCTACCCTTGAAGGTAGAATGATACTCACCCGCAAAGATGTGATTGCTCAGCCCCTTGGTCTTTATTTCTATCCGTCTTACCTTTTTCAGTATCTCTGCAGTAGTCATTATTGTGGTATTAGTAGCTGCAAACAACGTTTCTAGGGTGGTTAACTTATCTGTAGCATATGTTTACTACCGATACGGACACCTGTGTAAACATACATTACTTAAAGCAAGGCAACCTGAAAAACTATATATCGCAAAAATAACCGTTACTACCATCAGGTGTGAGTACCAATAACTTAAAATTTTCTGAAAATCTGTTAGTCTTTTCTTGTTTAATTACACTACTAAATCACAAATAGAACAGATATAATCGCAAAGCCAATACCATAATTCATCCTTTGCATACAATATTTCATAGTGCTATTACGTTAACAGCACTAAACATTCGTAAAAACTATCTAAAGATGAAAAAGCTATTCTACTTCACTGCATTGCTATTGACATTGGTAACCGTAAACTCTTGCACCAAAACCCCTGAAAAGCACAAAGTAACGGGTGACTACTTTATTATGGGGAGGATCAACGGCCTTTTTTCGTCCGACTCCAGAACAACCTACTATCTGGTAAACAATGGGCAACTGCGTAAAGATATGACCGAAGGTCGCCAGTCAATGCCTGTAAATGTAGATGATTTCAATTTTCACTATTTATTTCATCCAGCTGATTATGTGGGTGTAAACGACTTACCCTACTCTATTCCTGCTGCACTGCTTAGCCGCAATAATCAATCCATAGGTATGATGATGCCAGATGCAGGGCAAATAGATATGCGCGCATCCATAAATGGTGTGGAGTACAAATGGACAATCGAATACAACCTAGATACTGTAGATGTAGCAATCAAGGATTTTGTAAACAGATGCGAGACAGCCTTCAACAGATAATAGGTTGATAACCAGCAACAGTCATCAACAAAATAAAAAATTACCAATTACCCACTCCCTTACTTACTTTTGAGCGCACATATATCTCTCTGAAAATGGATTGGTTTGAAAATTGGTTTGATTCCCCCTACTATAAGATTCTATATCAAAACCGCGATGAGGTGGAGGCTCAGGAATTTGTGGAGCAACTGCTTGCATACCTGCAACCAGCCCCCCATAGCACTATGCTAGATATAGCTTGTGGCTCGGGTAGATTTGCACGCCAACTACACAGCCACGGTTATGATGTAACAGGTATCGATATATCTGGCTCAAGCATTGTGACAGCTAAGGCATACGAAACAGATAATTTACAGTTTCATGTGCAGGATATGCGCCATCCTTTTATCACCAACTATTTTGATATTGCCTTCAACTTCTTTACCAGTTTCGGGTATTTTGCTCATGATCGCGACCACGCACTGGCTGCCAAATCGTTTGCTATTGCCTTGAAAAAAGACGGCATACTGGTTATAGACTACCTCAATGCTGAATACGTCTACAACAATCTGGTGCCAGAAGAGACTATCGTAAGGGGCAGTTACACCTTCCACATTCAACGCAAACTAGAGCGCAAACACTTTCTGAAAGAAATTAGTTTTATAGATGCAGATCATGCCCCCCGAAAATTTACAGAAAGTGTGGCAGCCTTTTCGCTAGCCGACTTTGTGAAAATATTCAGAGCGGCTAACATGTCTTTAGTAGGTACTTTTGGCGATTATAACCTTAATGCGTACCACCCCTCAGATTCGCCTAGACTAATAATGGTGTTTAAAAAGAAACATGCTTAAGTCTATTCAGAACATAATAATAGGCTCCGACCAGATAGTGTGGTTTTACCTCAACACACGCTGGCACAATGCTTTTCTGGATGCAGTAATACCTTTTTTGCGCAACCAATGGTTTTGGGCGCCGCTCTATCTATTTCTGCTGCTTTATATGCCTCGCAGGTTCGGGAAGTATGGCTGGTTGTGGTGCTTGTTTTTCCTCATCACCTTCGGCATTTCCGACCAAATAAGCGCATCACTTATGAAGCCGTACTTTGGCAGGCTACGCCCCTGCAACGACCCTGTGATGAAGCAGGTAGTACACCTATTGGTGCCTTGTGGTGGCGGCAAAAGTTTCCCATCTTCTCATGCAGCCAATCACTTTTCACTGGCAGTATTCAGTTCGCTTTCAGTGGGTAAGTTTGCCAAATGGCTTACGCCTGCTTGGCTGCTATGGGCTGCAGTGGTTAGCTATTCGCAGATATACGTAGGCGTTCACTACCCGCTCGATGTACTGGTGGGTGGCACTCTGGGTGCATGTATAGGCTGGATGACTGGCAAATACTTCAATAAAAAGTTTCCCTTGGCATAATTTTTTACCTCCTGTTTACAATATTGTTGCATCATCTTATGTTCACGAAACTATATGATGGCAACATTCGTCATTGACAAGCATTACAACCCACAAACATATCTATACCATTCCCCCAGAAAACAAAACGCCCTACCAGCAAAATGCAGATAGGGCGCCAATACCTTTATACAATTATGTCCTAAACTGTTTTGTCTTTCAGCTTCAACTCATAGAAATCTGTTCGCCTATCTTTCAGGTTGCGCACACTACCATAACTATGTAGCTCATCTAGCAACGACAGATCTACCTCTGCTATCAGTATCATTTCTGTATTGGTTGTAGCTTCACTCTTTATACAGTTAGATGGAAACGCAAAATCACTAGGGGTAAACACCGCCGCCTGAGAGTATTGAATGTCCATATTCTCCACCTTTGGAAGGTTACCCACACTACCTGTTATAGCCACATAACATTCGTTTTCTATGGCACGAGCTTGGGCACACAGGCGCACACGCATATAGGCATTCTGAGTATCAGTCAGGAAGGGCACAAACAAGATCTGCATACCTTCGTCCGCCAGCAATCTTGCCAGCTCCGGAAACTCTACATCATAACATATCAGTATCCCCACCCTTCCAGCATCGGTTTCGTACACTCTTATTTTATCGCCACCATGTATACCCCAGTGCTTAGCCTCATCAGGGGTGATGTGTATTTTTTCATATTTATCTATTGCGCCGCTACGGTGGCAAAGGAAACCAACGTTTTTGAGTGAATCCTGCTCTAAACTGGGCAAACTGCCGGTTATGATGTTCACATTATACCGTATAGCCAGCTCTCTAAATCTATCTTTGATTTCTGGGGTAAACTTAGCAAGCTCGCGCATAGCCTCTGCCTCAGATAAATGATTAAAACCTGCCAGCAATGGACCATTAAACAACTCAGGCAACACTGCAAAATCACTCTTGTAAGCCGATACAGAATCAATAAAATATTCCAGTTGGCTAAACATTTCATCTATGTCCTTATACAGGCGCATCTGCCACTGTATAAGACCTATACGCACATATGTTTTTACATTAAACAGGTTTTTCCTGTCAGCCTCGTAATAAACATTAAACCACTGCAGCAGCGTAGCAAACTCCTTGCTATGTTCATCTTCAGGCATATAATTATTCAGCACCTTTATTACATGAAAGTCATTAGATAGCTGAAAGGTGAGCACCTGATCGTATATTTCTTTGTTTTTTACCTTCTGTATATATTCCTTTGGCGACATAGTGCTAGCATACTCGTGGTAGTTGGGCAATCGTCCCCCAAATATTACAGCCCTGAGGTTCAGGTTTTCACACAGGTCTTTACGGGCATCATACAGCCTTCTACCCAGCCTTAGCCCTCGGTAGTCGGGATGAATGAATACTTCTATCCCATATAGTACATCGCCTTTCCGGGTATGTGTGTTGAAGGTATAATTGCCTGTTATCTGTTTGTAGGTATGCACATCCCCATACTTTTTATAATCTACTATCAGCGACAATGCACAACCCACTACTACTCCACCCGATTTTATAACTATTTGCCCTTCCGGAAACTTGGTTATCAAACTCTGTATAGCCTCTGGGCTCCAAAAACCTCCTTGCCAACCCTGATAAGCAGCACGCATGGCCACCAGCAACTCTTTGTAATCATCAAAATGTAATGCACCTATCTCTACTTGTTCAATCATATATTTTATTAGATAAGCAAATATAACGAATTTTTATTGAATAAATTGTAAGATTAAGAAACAATAAATAATAAGAGCAGAAAACACATAAACAAATGTCATTAATTTCGTTTCATACATACTATAACAACAAAACCCGCACAGATTGCGGGTTTTGTTGTTATAGCCACCATATGTATCTAATATAAAGTGGAATACTCTCTATCATTACTTACCAAAACTCTCAGCAAAGTACTTATGAAAGTAAGGTATGGTTTCTATGCCTTTGTAGTAGTTGGCTACATCATACTTTTCATTGGGCGAGTGAATATTATCATTATCCAGTCCAAAGCCCAGCAATACAGTTTTGAGTCCCAATGTACGCTCAAACAATGCTATGATAGGTATACTGCCACCACCACGGGTAGGTATGGGCTCCTTACCAAAGGTAGTATGTATAGCACGTGCCGCTGCCTGATATGCTGGTGAGTCGGTAGGGGTCACCACTGGTTCGCCACCATGATGTGCCGTTACTTTCACCTGCACATAGTCGGGGGCTATAGCCTCAAAGTGTGCTTTGAAAAGGTCTGATATCTCTTGCGATACCTGATTGGGCACCAGTCGCATAGATATTTTGGCATAAGCCTTTGATGGCAATACCGTTTTTGCTCCTTCGCCTGTGTAGCCGCCCCATATACCATTTACTTCCAGTGTTGGGCGTATACCAGTACGCTCTAGCGTAGTATATCCTTTTTCGCCCCACTCTGCTTTTACACCTAGTTCTTTGTTATACTCGCCTAGGTCAAAGGGGGCATTATTGATAGCTGTGCGCTCAGCATCAGTTAATTCCTGCACTTTATCATAAAAGCCAGGTATGGCTATATGATTATTTTCGTCGTGCATAGAGGCTATCATTTTGCACAGTATAGTAGCAGGGTTGGCTACGGCACCACCATACACACCACTATGTAGGTCGCGGTTAGGCCCTGTCACCTCCACTTCCATATATGCCAATCCACGCAGTCCACTCTCTATAGATGGATGCTCCATGCTTATCATAGAGGTGTCTGACACCAACACCACATCTGCCTTTAGGCGTTCTTTATTGTCTTCCAAAAACTTACCTAGGTTTGATGAACCCACTTCTTCCTCGCCCTCTATCATCACTTTAATGTTGCATGGCTGGCTATTGGTTTTAGTCATTACTTCCAGTGCCTTTATGTGCATAAACATCTGTCCTTTGTCGTCGCAGGAACCACGTGCATATATCTTACCATCTTTTACCACCGGCTCAAAGGGACCACTGTGCCACAGTTCCAGTGGGTCGGCAGGCTGCACATCGTAGTGACCATACACCAGCACAGTAGGCAATGATGGGTCAATTATTTTCTCGCCATACACTATCGGGTGCCCGGCAGTGGGGCAAACCTCGGCAGTATCGCAACCAGCACTCAACATGTGTTGTTTTACAGCCTCAGCACAACGGGCTACATCTCCTTTATACTTGCTATCAGCACTCACAGAGGGTATGCGCAGCAGATCTAATAATTCCGACAAAAAACGCTCTTGGTTTTCCGATTGGTACTCTTTCCAGTTTTGCATATTTTATATTAATGTTTTGAAGCAATATTTACAGATACTTAATTAATACTTATCAACTCTACATCAAAAATCAAGGTACTGTTAGGCCCTATGCTTGGTCCTACTTGCCTGTCGCCATAACCCAGATGTGGTGGAATGAAAAAACGCCACTTGCTACCAGTACCCATTAGTTGCAGGCCTTCTGTCCAGCCTTTTATTACCATATTCAGGGGGAAAGACGCAGGCTTACCACGATTCACAGAGCTATCAAACACAGTACCGTCTACTAGTGTACCATGATAATGGCAAGTTACAGTATTGAAATCTTTGGGTTTGGCACCATCGGCAGCAGTGAGCACTTCGTACTGTAGCCCACTGGGCAACTCTGTTACTTCAGGACGGGTTTTATTATTCGCCAGAAAATCCTGACCGGCTTTGAGGTTATTGGCTGCTTTTTCAGCCTTCATATTAAATAGCTTATCTGCAAGACTCATACGCTTAATTTTTACTCAAAAGTAAACAAAAAGCATGGGTTGGGCATCCAGCTGTTAACAGAGAGTATATAGAAGTTGACTACTGTGCTATAAACTGTAATGTAGCTTCTTTGTCGGTAGTAAAAATATGATAATGAAAGCTATCCAGCTTGCGCAGCAGATACACCAAATGCTCTTTTTCAGGCTGGGTCAGCTCCCCTCCCACGAGGTCAGACACCTTACCCATTTTCCCAAAAACGCTGAACAACACTCCCCTGCCCTTGTCGTTTATCCGCACCAGTTTGCCCCGTTTATCGTGCGGGTCGTCTAGCTGATCTATCACTTCATACCGTAGCAGGCGTTTTATTATCTCCATGCCAGTGGGTTTTTCGTGTATGTTTTTGGTTATTAGGTCAGTTTTGCTCAGGTGCTCAAATGATAATAGCGTAGCCAGATACCCAAATTCATCGGCTGTTTGCAATATGCTGCCTTCCAGTGCCTGCCGGGTATACATGCGGGCATACCTATACATATAAATCACCATTCTGGCTATAGTGGTTTCTATTTTTTCCTCAGCCTGTCTGTATTGCAGGTGCTCTGTGCCTATACGGTCATCAGGTGGTTGCTGTGCTGGCACACTGCCAGACAGCAACCAACATGCAAAATCATGCACATGTGGTTGCTTGCCTGATTGCTGGTCGTACTGCTCGGCAAGGGCTATCAACTGTTTCAGAAATGTATAGTCCATAATCTTGCAGTAAAAGTAAGAAAAACAATTTAGTATTAAAACATCCTAATTAATTAGGTTAATTCAAATTATGGTGTTTATTTTGCGGAATAATAGAACTTAAACATACTATTTTATGAAGACATTGTGCAGAATGGTGCGTAGGGCATTATGTAGATTGCTATTTTGTATAGCCATACTGATGCCAGTAATGAGTAGGGCACAAGCCACCGGCAAAATAACCGGCAACGTAAAGGACAAAAAAACACAGGAAGCCATAATAGGTGCCGCTGTGATAGTAGAGGGCACCTCTCTGGGCAATGTTACTGACACTAGTGGAAATTTCACCATTACCAATATACCCACCAAAAGCTACAACATAAAGGTGCAGGCACTGGGCTATGACGACTATATGCTATTCAATGTGGTAATATCGTCGGGCAATGCACAGATAATAAATGTGGAGATGGACAACCAAAGCGGCAAAACACTGGGAGAAGTAGTGGTGCGCAGAAACCCATTCAGCAAAAACGCCGAAACTCCTCTTTCGCTCCAAACCCTATCGGCACAAGAAATAAAAAGCAATCCTGGGGGCAACTTCGATGTTTCTCGGGTCATACAAGCCTTCCCAGGTGTAGGTGGTACTGCTGGTAGTGTGGGTGGCTTCAGAAACGATCTCATCATACGTGGTGGTGCACCCAACGAAAACGTTTATTACCTAGATGGTATAGAAGTACCGGTTATCAACCACTTTGCTACACAAGGGTCAGCAGGTGGCCCCACGGGCATCATTAACACTAACTTTATAGAAGAAGTAAACCTATACACCAGCGCATTTTCTGCCAAATACGACAATCCGTTATCGGGCGTACTGGATCTGAAACAAAGACGTGCCAACCCCGACAAAGTGCAACACAACATAAGACTGAGCGCAACCGAACTGGCATATAGCACAGACGGACCTATAGTAAAGGACAAACTTACATTTATGGCATCTGCCAGAAGGTCTTATCTACAACTTCTGTTTCAGGCACTCCAACTACCTATACAGCCTTCTTATTGGGACTTTCAGTACAAAATAGATTATAAAATCAATAAAAAGTTATCGCTTTACACACTGGGTGTAGGTGCCATAGACAACTTTTCTTTCCTTACCCCCGACGACCTTACTGCTGAGAATGTATACATACTACAATCTAACCCGCTCATAAAACAATGGAGCTACACCAACGGCTACGGACTAAAAGGGCTGGCTAAAAATGGCTACTGGAACCTGACCTTCAGTAGAAACATGCTGAACAACCAGCTAGACAAATACCTCGACAATCAAAACCCAAGCGAGGCTAGCAGAACACTGAAAGTAAAATCTACAGAGGCAGAAAACAAAGTTCGGTTCAATATGAGCAAGTCTTACGACAAATGGAGCTATAGCTATGGTGCTATGACTCAGTATGTCAAGTTTAACAACGACCTGTATAGCCTCATACGCACAGAAGTGCGCGATAGCAATGGAGTAGTGATACAACCCGCCGTTAGCGTTGCTGGTCAAACAGGCATAGACTTCTGGAAATATGGCGTGTATGGGCAGATAGCAGGAAAGCTACTTGACAACCGACTGAATGTATCGCTGGGGCTTAGGGGCGATGGCAACACCTTCACTACCGATGGTGCTAACCCACTCAATACCTTCTCACCCAGGCTGGCAGCATCTTACAACATCAACGAAAAACTGAAATTTAACGCTTCTGCAGGCAGGTATTTCAAAATACCCACATACACCATACTAGGCTTTAAAGATGCTGCTGGCAACTTTGCCAACAAAGAAGCACGATACACCCAGAGCGACCACCTCGTGGGCGGATTTGAATACATGCCCGGCTGGCAAGGTGCCCGCTTTACGCTCGAAGGGTTTTACAAGGTCTATAACTATTACCCAGTATCTGTAAGAGACAGTATATCTCTTGCCAACAAAGGTGGCGACTTTAATGTACTGGGCAATGAAGCCATAACCACTACTGGTGAAGGCAAAAGTTATGGAGTAGAATTTCAGTTTCAGCAGAAGTTGACCAAAAACTTCTTTGCCATACTTGCGGTTACTGTCTTCAATAGCGAGTTTACCAATGCCAATGGCAAGTATGTACCCGCCTCGTGGGATAACGGACAACTGGTTTCTTTTATAGGTGGATATAAGTTTAAGCGCAACTGGGAACTTGGGGTCAAGTTCAGGTATCAGGGCGGCGCACCCTACACTCCTTACGACCTTGCCACATCGCAAGCCAACTACATGGCACTAGGCAATGGCGTTCTCGACTATACAAGGTTTAACACCCTGCGCCTTGCAGCATTTAACGCCATGGACATACGCGTTGACAAAAAATGGAACTTCAAAAAGTGGACATTCGACCTCTATTTCGATATCAGCAATGCCTATGCTAGTGTGCAGCCATCTACGCCTAGTTTCACCTTTAAGCGCACCGAGGACAACAAAGCATTCGCCACCACCGATGGTAAACCCCTGCGCGCAGATGCTAGCAATGCCATACCCGTGCAGCTAAGCGACAACAGCGGCACTGTGATACCAACAATAGGTTTTATTATGGAGTTTTAGTGAGCAACAGATTATAGGTAAGTTTGAATTGTCGTTATTAATGTAACCTATCGTTCATATTAATAGTAGTCTCTACAATTTCCACCTATTTATTGTGGTCTAATGGCAGTATCTATTTACGTATAAAAATAAAAACAACAGTGAAAAACAAAGCTCACAATTCCTCTTTTTAAGATACATTTATGAGTAACTATCCCTAGTTGAACTGCACCAATTAGGCGATACAAAAGACATTTTATATATTTGCAGCCCTGTATGCGCATACGTCTTCTTAATTTATTGTATTTGTTAGTGGCTGTAGTGTCTCTGCAATCGTGTGGTGGATTTGAAAAAATCCGCAAAAGCAGTGATGTAAACTACAAGCTCACCAAGGCAAATGAGTACTACGACAAGAAAGATTATATGCATGCCAACATGCTATACAAAGAGCTGATGCCTATCATGAAGAGCACCAGAAACTATGAGGCGCTATTCTACAAATACTCATACACCTTCTACTACCTCAAAGACTACGTAGAAGCATCCTACTATTTCAAAAACTTTACAGACTACTTCCCTACCAGTAAAGATGCTGAGGAATGCGAGTTTATGAGTGCTGTAAGCCTTTATAAATACTCACCCAAGTTTGCGCTGGACCAGACTAATACTATGAAGTCACTGGAGGCACTAAAGTCCTTTGTGTACAAGTACCCAAAATCTGCAAGAGTTGTAGAGGCCAATAAATACATAGATGACTCTAAAGAAAAACTGGAGCACAAACAAGCTGATGCTGCAAAACTGTACTATAATATCAATCAGTTTAAGGCTGCTACTGTAACCTACAAAAGCATAATGCGCAACTACCCTGACACAAAATATGGCGACCAATATCTGTACATGATAATGAAAGCCAATTATAAATTTGCAAAGGCAAGCGTACCCGAAAAACAAGAAGAACGCTATGTAAGTGCACTCAGTGCCTACAGAGAGTTGAAAGATACCTATCCTTCATCGGCATATTTAGCTGATGCCGACAAACTACAATCAGAAACAGATAACAACTTAAAAAAAATACGCAATGAGCACAAGTAGAAAATCAATCACATCCCTCAATCCGCTTATTGAAACACGCGACGTAGTGGCGCTGAAAGAAAGAACCGGAAACCTATACGAGTCTATTGCTGTAATATCACGCAGGGCTAATCAGGTGTCTGTGACTATGAAGGAAGAACTTCACCGCAAGTTGGATGAATTTACCGTGCATGGCGACAACCTGGAAGAAGTACATGAAAATAAAGAGCAGATAGAAATATCTAGGATTTATGAGCGTATGGCTAATGCTCCTCTTCAGGCCATCAACGAGTTTAACGAAGATCAGGTATACTACCGCAAAAAGTAAGTAGCACCCAAAACTATACACAACGAGAAGCCTTTTCGCATGGAGAGGCTTCTCGTTGTTTTTTTAGTTAATGTTGGGTTGTTGCGTAGCTTTAGTCAATAACAGACTAAAAGAAATAAATGAATAGTTTTGCAAGACAACGAAAATAGAATAACATCAAAGTCAATGCTAACAATATGAGTCAATTCATAAATCTCAATACAATAATAGGGAATGGCAAGTCTTACATGGTGCCAAAATACCAGAGAGACTACTCTTGGAGCAGAGAAGATTGGGAGGACCTATGGAACGACATACTTGAAACGACACCCAACAATGCTCATTATCTTGGCTATTTGGTACTACAGTCGGTTGAAGGTAACGACGATACATTCTGGGTTATAGATGGTCAACAAAGATTAACTACTTGCTCATTATTGGCACTTGCTGTTACTGCTTTATTAAAAAAATGGGTGGATGAAGGTGTTGAGTCTGATGACAATAAGATTAGACATGAAAAAATAACTGAACGATATTTAGGTAATTTCTCGGCATCTAAATTGACCCTAAGTCCCAAATTAACATTAAATCGAAATAATGATGACTTTTACAAGAGTTGGCTGATGAGTTCGAGGATACCACCTACCCTCAAATCTCTAAAGCCCTCTCAAAGACTACTTCAACTGGCTTTCGACTATTTCCTTTCTAAATTGGTGGAAAAATTTGACAAAAATAAGTCAGGGGCTGAGTTGGTCAACTTTTTGGAAAAAACTGTAGGGGCGGGGCTAGTATTTACGACCATATATGTAGAAAATGACCTCAATGCATTTAAAGTATTTGAAACGCTTAACGCAAGAGGGGTAAAGCTCTCTCCTGCCGATTTGTTGAAAAACTACTTATTCAGTCAGGTTGTAAAGAGTAGTCAATTAGATCTTGAAGAAGCAGAGCGAAGGTGGAATAATATCAGCGATTCGCTCCGAAATAATGACATAACTACCTATCTCCGTCACTTCTGGAATAGCAGACACAAACTAACCAGACAAACCGAACTATTCAAAGCTATTCAGAAAGATATAAATGGTGATAAAAACCCAGCCGCAAAAGCACTTTCTCTGTTGAATGATCTTGAAAATCAAGTCAGTTATTACACTGCATTTAGCAGCTCAAATGACGAAATATGGAACAAAGATGAGCGAGAACATTTGCAGGTGTTGAATCTATTGGAGGTGTCTACTTGCTTCTCTCTAATGCTTGCAGTACTGAACAATATTGACAGACAATACTTTAAAACCATATTGCGAGAGCTAGCAGTAATAGTGTTGCGCTATAACCTGAGTGGAAGAAACCCCAATGAGGCAGAAAGAGTGTTTTCGGATGTAGCAAATGATGTTAGCAATAAAGCACTTACAGAACCTAAAGCAATAATCACAGCACTCAAAAGTATCTATGTAACTGATGATTTGTTTACTACAACTTTTGCTGACCTTAAGATAAGCACCAGAAGAAAGAAAACCTTAGTGAAATACCTGCTGGTAGCCATAGAGAACCAGCTATCTAACACTAACTATCATTTCCAGGATTCTACAGCATCTATAGAGCATATTTTACCTGAAAAACCCGGAAAAGAGTGGGAAGAATATTTTTCGGCTGAAGAAGAAGAAGAATATAAATACAGAATAGGCAATTTTACTTTGCTTCAAGAAAGTGTGAACAATAAATTGGACAACGACACCTCATTTGCAGAGAAACTTGATGCCTATAAACAGTCAAAATTCAAACTAAGTTCCGAATACTTTATGTACGAAAATTTCACCCCTGAAACACTAACGTTAAGGCAAGAAAGAATAGCTAAAATAGCCAAAAGTGTGTGGAAAAGTGCCTACCTGCAATAGTATAACAGAAGGTAATGAATAGGTTACAGTTTTCATCCGTAATTTGCAGGTAAGATGAGCAAGCCAATACCAGAGCAGGGATATATAGTGGTGCAGGGTGCACGAGTACACAACCTCAAAAACATAGATGTAAGCATACCCAAAAACAAGCTGGTAGTTATCACCGGCATTAGTGGCAGTGGTAAGTCGTCGCTGGCATTTGATACCATATTTGCGGAGGGGCAACGCAGGTACATGGAAAGTTTTGCTGGGTATGCACGCCAGTTTATGGGCGACCTCGACCGCCCCGATGTAGACAAAATATCAGGACTATCACCAGTAATATCCATAGAGCAAAAAACCACCAACCGCAACCCCAGGTCTACTGTGGGTACGGTAACAGAGGTATATGACTTTATGCGCCTGCTCTATGCACGTGTGGCTGATGCTTACTCGTACAATACGGGCAAAAAAATGGTGAAGTTTAGCGAGGAAGAAATAGTAGAGCACATCAAGCAAAACTTTGCAGGCAAAAAGATTATACTACTAGGCCCCATCATCAGGGGCAGAAAAGGCCACTATCGCGAGCTCTTTGAGCAGCTGCGCAAACAGGGCTATGTAAAAGTGCGTGTGGATGGTGAGATAACGGACCTGAAAGAAAAAATGCAGCTAGACCGCTACAAGATACACGACATAGAACTGGTGGTAGACCGCCTCGCTGTACAGCCCGATGGGCATGTGCGGCTGAGCCAAAGCATACAGAAGAGCCTACAGATGGGCAAGGACCTCATGTTTGTGGTAGATGCCGATACCAATGTCCTACACCAGTACAGCCGCCAACTCATGTGTATAGACACAGGCATTGCCTACGAAGAACCATCACCCAACACCTTCTCCTTCAACTCGCCCTACGGCGCATGCCCTAAGTGCAAGGGGCTGGGCAAGGTATATGCCGTGAATATGCTGCAAGTACTACCCGATACCTCCAAAAGTATCAATGATGGTGCTATAGCCCCGCTCGGTGTGGAGCGCGACTCGTGGTCTTACCAAATGGCTACTGCCCTCGCCAAGAAGAACAAAATACCCCTAGACAAACCCATAAAAGACATTCCCGAAAACAAACTGAACCTCCTACTCTATGGCAATGAAGAAGGTGTAATAACCTACACCGACGATGAGCCAGGCAGCTATGCCGGCCAAGTGACACAGCACAACTACGAAGGAGTAGTAAACATGGTGCTACGCTGGTTTGCCGAAACCTCATCAGAGGCAGTGCGCACCTGGGCAGAGAGCTTTATGGTGCTCAATGCCTGCCCCGAGTGCAATGGCGCCAGACTCAGGAAAGAAAGCCTGTACTTCAAGGTAGACAACAGAAGCATAGCCGAACTGTCAGATATGTCGCTGATGGAGCTGCAAGCGTGGTTTGGAGAGATAGAAAACAGACTAAGCGACAAACAAAATGCCATAGCCAAGGATATACTCAAGGAGATACGCGACCGCCTACACTTCCTGCTCGATGTAGGTCTGCACTACCTTACCATGGACCGCCCCACCCGCACCCTAAGCGGTGGCGAAAGTCAAAGGATAAGGCTGGCTACACAGATAGGCTCGCAACTCACGGGTATCACCTACATACTCGACGAGCCCAGCATAGGCCTCCACCAGCGCGATAACCAAAAGCTGATAAACGCGCTCAAAAGCCTGCGCGACAGCGGCAACTCAGTACTCGTAGTAGAGCACGACAAAGACATCATGCTGGCATCAGACCACCTCATAGATATAGGTCCCGCAGCAGGGCTACATGGCGGCAGAATAGTGAGCGAGGGCACCCCTGCCCAGGTATTGGCACAAAACACCACTACTGCCCGCTACCTGAACCATAGCATCAGCATAGCAGTACCCACAGAGCGCAGAAAGGGCAATGGCAAAAGCCTGAACCTCACCGGCGCCACCGGCAACAACCTCAAGAATGTATCCATAGCCCTGCCGCTAGGTAGTTTTATATGCGTCAGTGGCGTATCGGGCAGTGGCAAGAGCACACTCATCAACGAGACCCTCTACCCCATACTCGCCAAGCACTGCTACCCTACCTTCAAGCAGGTGCCCATGCCCTACCAGAAGGTAGAAGGACTAGAGCATATAGACAAGGTCATAGAGATAGACCAAAGCCCCATAGGGCGCACCCCACGCAGCAACCCTGCCACCTATTGCGGCTTCTTCAACGAGATACGCCAACTGTTTTCCCAAGTGCCCGAGGCCAAGATAAGGGGGTACAATGCAGGCAGGTTCTCGTTCAATGTCAAAAGTGGCAGGTGCGAAGAATGCCAGGGTGGTGGTATGCGCACCATAGAAATGAACTTTATGCCCGATGTATATGTGCTGTGCGAAAAGTGCAATGGCCGCCGCTACAACCGCGAAACACTGGAGATACGCTACAAAGGCAAGTCGATATACGATGTGCTCAACATGACGGTAGACGAGGCAGTAGAGTTCTTTGTCAATGTGTCGTTCCTGCACCGTAGGGTCAAGACCCTGCAAGATGTGGGGCTGGGCTATGTCACACTGGGGCAGAGTGCGGTCACCCTCAGCGGCGGCGAGGCACAGCGGGTCAAGCTCGCCACCGAACTATCTAAACGTGATACCGGACAAACCATATACATACTCGACGAGCCCACCACAGGGCTGCACTTCGAGGACATAAAACACCTGCTGGCGGTCCTCAACCGGCTCGTAGACCGTGGCAATACAGTGCTCGTCATAGAGCACAACCTCGATGTGGTAAAGGTGGCAGACTATGTCATAGACATGGGCCCCGAAGGCGGTGGTGGTGGTGGCAAGCTGGTAGGTGCCGGCACACCCGAGGATATAGCGGCTATCAAGGAGAGCCACACAGGGCTGTTTCTCAAAGAGGAGCTGGTGTATGGATAGGAAAGGTTTTGCATGACAATTTTTCTGTAGTTGTTAGGTGTTTTGCGGTCATATTTGGTTTATTGTTCATTTCCGGTA
>CAZRPA010000010.1:0-48137 GCA_964601855.1 uncultured Flavipsychrobacter sp.
GTCGGTTTGTAGCATTTCAGTATCAGTGTGTGTCATTCTGTAGTGGGGGGTATATTGCCCTAGATGGTCAGGCACTATCGGGCGTGTTGGAGCTGAATACTGTAGATCTACCCGAAAAAAGCAATGTGAACCTGGGCGTTAACATGGGTGGCATATATGCATCGGGCATAAAAAAGTGGAAGAAAAGCAGTATAGAAGGTGGCGGTGGCTACAACAACCTAACCCCATTTTTCAGCTTAGTGAATACCAATTTCAAATTTTATAAAGTGCCTCAAGGTGGCAGCGGCAATGTGCGCTATGTATGGAAACCTACCAAAACCAGCATACTAAAAGCCAGTGCCAACATGACCCAAAACACTACCGGTGTGGGCGTCCCAAATCCATCTTCGGGCGACAGCAGCACCTTCAATCCATTTGCAGGACAACCCGACACAGTTAACTTCCTCACAAACGACCTGAACATATACAGCAACATCTCTTACAAAAACTACATCAAAAACAAATACCAGATTTACGCTGCAGCATCTGTAAGCCACAACACTACCAAAAACTCATTTGGACAAATACCACTCGACCAAAACGAGTACCGCCGACAAGCCCGCTTTGAGGTAAAAGACTACCTCAATAGCCGCCTCAACCTCATGGTAGGTACTGATGTGCAAAGCTTTGGACAAAAACGAGAATTTAACAAGGTATGGACACAACAATTTGACGAAGTACTGGCAGGTGCTTATACAGAACTAGAGTGGACACCCGTTAACAGAATAGCCGTAAAACCTGGTTTGCGTTATGAGCACAGCACTTTGCTGAATACCGGTCAGGTAGCACCCAGACTATCTATGGCCATAAAAACTGGTGTGCATAGTCAGGCATCACTGGCGGGTGGTATGTTTTACCAGAATGCTGCCAACATTTATTTGATGGCAGGACTTAAACCACAGATGCAGCAAGCCACACACTACATAGCCAACTGGCAGTGGAGCCACGACAACCGCACACTAAGGCTGGAAGCATACCGCAAAGACTACAAAAATCTAGTGCTAGAGCAGGTATCCTTCTTCGACCCCAATGCGTACCGCAACATCAACCCTTCTACGGTTTTCAATAATGATGGCTATGGATATGCTCAGGGTGCAGAGTTGTTTTGGAGAGACAAACAAACAGTGAAAAACCTAGACTACTGGGTGTCGTATAGCCTTATTGACACTCGCCGAAAGTATGCCAACTTCCTTACCAGCGCCACCCCTACATTTATAGCCCAGCACAACGCCAACCTTGTAGGCAAATACTTTGTTGACAAAATCAAGACCAGTATTAGTGCCACCTACAGCTTTGCTACCGGTCGCCCTTACTACAACCCAGAGTATGACCATGCAAAAAACCCAGAGAAATTTATGAGCGACCTAACCCCAGAATTTCACAATCTGGCACTATCTGCCGCATACCTGCATAGCTTCGGCAAGTGGTTCACCGTGTTTTACATCAGCATAGACAACGTCACCAAGCAGCGCAATGTATTTGGCTACAGATATGGTGCCGATGCAAGTGGCAAAATAGTGAAGAACGAAATTGTACCTGCGCTCTATCGCACCCTATTCTTTGGGGTCAATATGTCGCTCAGCGAGTTTAAAAAAGACGAATTATAATCATTCATCATCAACCATAAAATCAACTTAGAAAAATGAAAAAATTACTACTATTAGCTGCTATAGCATTGAGCGCTACTACTGCAGATGCGCAAGACTACAAACCAGTTTTAGAGAAAACTTTTTTGGCATTTGACACCACACAAAACCAGAACACTAAGGTGGAGCAAAGCAACAAACTGGCTCTAATAGCCAAGAAATGGGACAGCGAGTGGGTAACACACTACTATCTTTCTTACAGCAAGGTTAATCTTTCTTACAACGAACAAGACCCCAAAAAGAAAGATGCATATCTTGACGAGGCCGACAAAGAAAGAGAAGACGCAGTAAGCCTGCTGAAAAAAGAAAATGACGAAACATACGTACTAGCCGCCATGATAGCTAACGCTAGAATGGGTGTAGACCCCATGAACCGCTGGCAGAAGTACGGGTCTATCTTCTCTGAGAACCTAGAAAGCGCAAAAGGCATTAATCCCGACAATCCACGTATGTACTACCTGATGGCGGTGAGCAAATTCTTCACACCAAAACAGTTTGGTGGTGGTAAAAAGGTAGCACTTCCTTACTTCGAAAAAGCAAATACCCTCTTCGAGAAAGAAGCAAATGTAACCGACATAGCCACTCCGCACTGGGGCAAAGGAGCCAATAGCTACTTCATAGGCTTGTGCAAAGTAGAAGACAAAGAATAAACATTCCTCACACCTTACAGAGCAGGATATGACCCCATTGGTTGTATCCTGCTTTTTACTTTTTGCCTATACCAAACAGTGTATTAAGTACAGAAAACCTACATGAGGCAGATAGCCATTATATTTACACCATGAAATGGTCACAGTTATACAGCACAAAACGCACAGGCACCAAAGAACGCACAGAAGCTAACCCCGACCCTGTACGCAATTCCTTCTTGCGCGACTATGACCGTATCATCTTTTCATCAGCCTTTCGCCGACTCCAAAACAAAACTCAGGTCTTCCCGCTGCCCGGCTCCATATTCGTACACAACCGCCTTACACACAGTCTGGAGGTAGCCTCTGTAGGACGGTCGCTCGGCAAAGCTGCTGGCGAAAAGATAGCAGCAAAATACAGTGATGAGGGTGATCAATTCATAGAGTTTTACAGGCACGAATTGGCTTCTGTTATAGCATCAGCCTGTCTTGCCCACGACATCGGCAACCCACCCTTTGGTCATTCTGGCGAGGATGCTATACGCTCATTCTTTACAGAGCTCGAAGGTGAAGACCGAGAAATAATACATGCAGCACTAACCCCAAATCAGCTCAGAGATTTCGAATACTTTGAGGGCAACTCTAATGCCCTGCGCATACTTACTCACAACTACAACGAACCCGAGCAAGGTGGCTACCGCCTTACATATACCACGCTGGCATCACTGGTAAAATATCCTTGTTGCTCAGCCGAAGGATTTGACAAAAAATCAGGTCTCATCTCCACCAAAAAATCCGGCTTCTTTGATAGCGAGATACCCACCTTCGATAATATAGCCGCCGTGTTGGCCATACCACGCAAAGAAGGTTATCAGCAGGTTTATGCACGCCATCCATTTGTATACCTCACCGAGGCTGCCGATGATATATGCTACCGGGTTATAGACCTCGAAGATGCGCACCGACTAGATATTGTGACAATAGACACATTTATGAAGCTGTTTCTGCCCTTCTTTGAGCACGAAACCAACCCCTACACCTGCCGGGAGTATATAGAACGTAAACTGACCAACATCAACGACGACAACCAAAAAGTACAGTATGTCCGTGCCAGATGGATAGGTATAATGACCGAAAAACTAGCTGAAATATTTATAGAAAACGAAGACAAACTACTGGAGGGCACACTGGAGCATGACCTCCTGAAATGCCTGCCACCTCAGTATGCTGCTCTGATAGATGAGATCAATAAATACTCCGTAAAAAACATCTACAACTACAAAGCTGTAGCAGAAATAGAAATAGCGGGCTACAACGTTATAGGCGGGCTTCTAAAAGAATTTGTTCGAGCAGTGCTACACCCCAATCTCAGCAAGTCAGGCAAGGTGCTGAAGCTGGTGCCGCCTCAGTTTCCGGTGCTCAGACAACCCGACAGTGTGTACCACGATGTGCAGTCATTGGTAGATTTTATAGCTGGTATGACAGACCTGTATGCTATAGACCTCTACCGCAAAATCACCGGCATCACCATTCCAGAGATACGATAAACGGCTGCCTTTCGGCAGCCGTCATTTAAATTTTATTTGCTTTCCATTCGCACTACAGGCACTATCATTTCCTCTAGCGATACCCCGCCGTGCTGAAATGTGTTTTTGTAGTAGTTCACAAAATGGTTGTAGTTGTTGGGGTAACAAAGAAACACATCTCCTTTAGCAAAAATAAAGGTTGAGCTTACATTGGGCACTGGTAGCCCCGCATGCTTAGGATCGCGAAACGATAATACATCTCGGTTTTCAAACTGTAGGTTCCTGCCGTGTTTGTAGCGTAGATTGGCAGTAGTTGCTCTGTCGCCCACACACTTGCTTGGTGTTTTTACACGCACACTACCGTGGTCTGTAGTCAGCAACACCTGTATCCCTTTGTCTGCTATACGGCGCAGGGCACGGTAAAGCGGCGAATGCTCAAACCAGCTTACTGCCAGCGACCTGTATGACACCTCATCACCAGCCAGCTCCTTCAGCACCTCCATCTCCGTGCGTGCATGCGACAGCATATCTACAAAGTTGTACACAATAACGGTAAGGTCGTTATTCAGACAGTTGTGTATGTTGTCTTCCATTGCCTTAGCATGGTCGTTGTTGGTGATTTTTATATACTGGGTTTTCAGATGGTCTAGGTTCAGGTGCTTCAGCTGATTGCGCAAGAAAGTTTCTTCGTACAGATTTTTACCACCCTCTTCATCATCATTTTTCCACTCCAGCGGAAAATGTCTTTCTATATCCACAGGCAGCATACCCGCAAACATTGCATTGCGGCAATACTGTGTAGCAGTGGGCAGTATACTATAAAACAAATCATCCTCTATAAGCCTGAACGACTCTGTAATAATGGGCTGAAAAGCCTTCCAGTGGTCTAGTCGCAGATTGTCTATCACTACCAAAAAGGTAGGTTTGCCCTGCTGCAAATGTGGCGCTATTTTGCGCTCAAATACTCTGTGCGATAGTAGCGGAGCTGTTTTATTAGTGTCCTTTATCCAGTCAGCATAGTTTTTAGATACGTACTTGAAGAACTCGGTGTTTGCTTCGGCTTTCTGGGTTTGCAGCACCTCCATCATTTCTTCGCTATCGCTCTTGCCCATTTCTAGCTCCCAGTACACAAGCTTTTTATACAGTTCTTTCCATTCATTATGGTCGGGATTGCTGCTCAGTGCCATAAACAGATTCCTGAAATCCTGCTGATAAGCAATAGTAGTTTTTTCAGACACCAGTCGCTTTCCTTCCATTATTTTCTTCAGCGACAGCAACACCTGATTGGGGTTTACTGGCTTTATCAGGTAGTCTGTTATCTGCGCACCCAGCGCATCTTCCATTATATTCTCAGCTTCGTTTTTGGTTATCATTACTACCGGTAGCTGTGGGTATAGCTCTTTTATTTTCGATAGTGTTTCCAGCCCTGTAAGGCCCGGCATACTTTCATCTAGCAACACTACATCTACAGTTTTCTCTTTCAGCAATTCTAGTGCATCATAGCCATTACTGAGTGGTGTTACATGATATCCTTTGTTTTTCAGGAAAAGGATTTGAGATTTCAGCGAGTCTATTTCATCATCTACCCATAGTATTTCGGCCTGTGTATTCATACTTGTTGTGGTGTTGGTTTTGTGAGAACGGAGATAAAATTATTACAAATAAATTCGGCTTGGTATATGCATTTGTCAGTTTAACGCAAAATTGGGATGCACCTACTATTCGGAACTGTATTTGGAATAACGTTGTTAAGCCTTTAGTATTGCACAACAAAAAGTTAAACATCATGAGTACTCCTATACATATCCGCAAAGCCACTGCTGCCGACTGCCCCAGAATGATGGAGCTAATACACGAACTGGCAGTATATGAGCGTGCACCTGATGAGGTAACCGTAACATTAGATCACTTTATACAAAGCGGATTTGGTACTAATCCCGTATGGTGGGCACTAATAGCAGAGCAAGAGGGTGCCATATTAGGCTTTGCGCTTTACTATATCCGCTATTCTACATGGAAAGGCCAACGAATGTATCTGGAAGACCTGATAGTAACCGAAGCTGCCCGTGGCAATGGCATAGGTGCACTACTCATGAATGGACTAATAACCGAGGCAAGAGAGCGAAACCTAAATGGCATAACCTGGCAAGTACTCAACTGGAACGAACCAGCCCTCAACTTTTACCGAAAATTTGATGTCCGCTTTGATGATGAATGGGTGAACGGTATACTGGAAGTAGGAGAAAAGAAATAAGCAGTAACTTCGAGCAAGAACAACATATCAGACATATGAAAATCACACTAAAAAACTTTGGTCCTATAGCTCACTTCGAGTTTGATGTGGACAAGGACATGCATGTGATCTTTGGCAAAAACAATATTGGCAAGTCTTACGCTATCACTGCGGTGTACCTAATACTTAAGAATTTTTTAGAGTATCTACCTGGATTGTATTTCACTAGTAGTTCCAAATACAATGATACACACATAAATGTCTCCGAGGGAATCACATTAATAGTAGCTGAAAATGCTGGGAAAGAATTAAATGTAACGCACAGAATTGAGGAGATCCTCCTTGCTTATTTTGATACTTTATTAAAAGGTATTGAAAATTCATTCAAAAATTCATTCCCTCCTATTTCTTTACTTTCTAACACTAAGGCTAAAGAATTATTGAAAATTGAAATCAAATTTGCTGACTTTATTATTGTAATCAAAAACAATGAATCAAAACTTTTTATAGAAAGCGTAACGCTATCTCAGAAAGTACTTGCAGCTTATTCTTCCGAGTTTATTATTTCAGAAATCAGAGACGAAAAAGCTATTCACCTTTTCACTAAAGAAGATTCTGAAAATGACCTTCATAGTATCATTGATAATGTTTTGCAAAACGCAAGGGAAGAACTACTGAATAGCATCAGTAGTGTACATTTCTTACCAGCATCCAGATCTGGTTTATACCAAGCACTGGGTAGTCTTAGTTCTATTATAGTAGAGCTATCTAAAAGCCGGAACTTACTTAGAAACAAACTAGAAATACCCAACCTATCCGAACCAGTTTCAGATTATTTCCTTTCATTAGGAAATATAGATGTTTCTGCGAACCATTCTTTTAATGAAGCTATATCAGTATTAGAAAATGAAATACTAAAAGGTTCTGTGAGTTTTAACAATGATACCAAAAGAATCATGTTCAGAGCCAACGGTATGAATGATGATCTAGAATTAACTTTTGTATCTTCTATGGTATCTGAAATTGCACCCATTGTTGCTTATCTTAAGTACATTGTCAGTAAAGAAGATACAAACTGGAATATAATATTGTTTCGCTCTGGCAATATTGAACCAACAGCTAATTGTAGCTTGCTGTTTATTGAAGAACCCGAAGCACACCTACACCCAGAAGTGCAAGTGAAACTGATGGAATTGTTTGCACTACTCGCAGGCAACAGAGTGAAAATAGTGATGACCAGCCATAGCAATTATATGTTCAACAAACTGAGCAACCTGCTACTGGAAGGGAAGGTAAATGCCGAAAGAGTTGACTCCTACCTGATGCGAGCTACTGATGTGGGCAGCGTAACAGATATGCTGGCTATGAAGGCAGAGGCTGATGGTATGAATGATAACAACTTTGCCGATACATCTGAAATGCTGTATGAAGAGCGAATAAAAATTTATGACCAGCTAAACAATGAAGCCGGTAATGCTGCTTGATGCCCTCCGAAACGAACCCACTATAATGCCACACCTTTGTGCCCACTGTACCGAGAACGGCATAGGAGTGGGCATAGACCCTACTATTGTGGCGGATAAACTACTTATTATAAAAGTAGATGACTACTACCATACCAATGTGCATCCTCAACCCAAATCTCCCGATTGCCTCATAGTGCAGCAATGTGAGGAAAACACCTACAGCATCTACATTGCCGAGCTACGAGATATAGATAGCCCTGACGGGTTTAGCATAAAAGAAATAGTTGAGAAATTTGAGACATGCCTAGGCAATTTTATGAGCGAACGTTTTGGCATACTTTTTCATGACACACATAACCAGTACAGGAGCATAAAACTACTATTTGTGACGGACCCATATGGCTACAAAAGGCAACCAGAAAAACAGAACAAAGACAGAGGCTTGAAACTGGATAATTTGCTATCTGTACGTATTCCTAAGTATTTTGGCAAACACTTGTACATAGAGCCTATGTTACCAAATCCTACTATAAAATCTTGCAACTAATACCCCCGTTCTTAATAAGTACTGATAAGATCTTTGCGCATAAACTCTGGGCAGCGGTAGGTGGTAAAGTGCCAAGATATACTGAACATACACATAAGGTATTGGTCACGGGTGCTGGAGTTGCCGCGCTGTTTGCCCTTTCTGCCTAATGGGTTCAGTGGGTCTAGTTCCACTGAGCGGTCTTGAAGTGCGTAGGCAGGATTTTTGGGGGTAACCGGAAAACGATCTATACCCACATAAGTGCTGCTCACATCGTCCAGATAGTCAGTAAAGGTGAGGCGGCTGGCTATTTCCAGCGTTAGGTTCACACCGCCTTTCAGCCACATTTTTGCGCCAGCACCTATAGGCACACATGCGCTTACATTACTGTACTTACGGTCGTCGAAGCCCGAATTCTGACCCTCAGTACCCAATGGTCGCAGATTATATTTAGAACCTTTATAGATAGTATAAGGATCGAACATAAACGCCCCCAACCCACCAGTGAGGTACGGCGTGAACCTATGATAAGGGTCACCAGTTACAAACTTAAAAAAATTGAATTCTGCCTGAAATGACATCTCCACCACATTGCTGGTGAAATCCAGATTTCGCTGCTGCTGAAAGAGGTCATCATTTAGCTTGTCGGCATAGCTGAGTTGGGTGTAATATGCTCCTAGCTTTAGGGATATATAATTATTAAGGTGCTTACGGGCATATAACCCTCCTGCCATATCTATGGTTTTAAAACCATACCTGTCATTGAGGTCACCAAAGTACTGCGACCCTCCTACCGAAATACCTATTTCGGTAGAGGTAAAATAGGTCTGAGCCCTTACCTGCATACCTGCAAGTAATGTACATAACAACACTAAAAGTTTGTAAATGCGACTCATTGAGCAACTAATGGTTAATGACAACCCAGATATTAAGGTCTGGGACAATTTCGTATAACGTCAAAAATAAAGTTTTATTGCTACTCATTGCAGTAATAAAACCACAATATTACCTCAGCCTATCTGTAGAGCGTACCAGCTTTTCATCGCTTCTTATACCAGCTATAGCCAATACCAGAAAAACTATAGACAACACAGGCAATACTGCACCTACCCAGTAACTACCCTCTGTAACCGGTGGCGTTTGTTTACTCAAATTAGTTACCCTATTGAGCATCATAGCCAAAAACGATATCGTAGACACAATACTCACCGCCGACATAGTTATCTGCCTTTTGCGGTTGCCGAACATGAATATAGTGACAAATGGTAGTATAGACATGACTAATGCTATTAGCAATGACGGATAATGGTCTGCCACTCTCAGTACCTTGTGTTCTGTTATTTCGCCTACGTTTATCTGTCCTCTGTACAGGTCAAAGAGCAGCACACCTGCACTGAGCAGCGCAGCCAGCAACAACCATATACTTTGTTTTCGTTGTATCATCGTCAGTCAATTATTTGTGTGATTATCTAATCTGCTACAAGCATTTTTTTAATTAATACTATCTCCGCCAAAATAAGGCTGCAATGCCTTCGGTATGTTTATACCTTCGGGTGTCTGGTTGTTTTCCAGCAGACACGCTATTATTCGGGGCAGTGCCAGCGAACTACCATTGAGGGTATGCAGCAACTGTGGTTTGCCTCCGGCATCCTTATAGCGTATCTTCATACGGTTTGCCTGAAAGTTCTCAAAATTTGATACTGAACTCACCTCCAACCAACGCTCCTGAGCGGCACTATACACCTCGAAATCGTAAGTAAGGGCAGAAGTGAAACTCATATCGCCACCGCACAAGCGCAGTATACGATAGGGCAGCTCCAGTAGCTGCAACAACTGCTCTACGTGTACCACCATCTCTTCGAGCACCTCATAACTTTTGACAGGGTCTACAAGCTGCACTATTTCCACTTTGTCAAACTGGTGCACCCTGTTTAGCCCTCTTACATCCTTGCCATAAGAACCAGCCTCCCTGCGGAAACACGGAGAATAAGCAGTCATTTTTATTGGCAAATCACTTTCCGCTACTACCTCATCGCGGTAAATGTTAGTAACCGGTACTTCAGCCGTGGGTATGAGGTAGTAATTATCTGCTGTAGCATGATACATTTGCCCCTCTTTGTCGGGTAGCTGACCAGTACCATAGGCACTATCTTCATTCACCATAAATGGTGGACAGTATTCTTTGTAGCCAGCCTTTATGTTGTAATCCAGAAAAAACTGTATCAATGCTCGTTGCAGGCGAGCACCCTTGCCCATAAATACAGGAAAGCCACTACCGGTTATTTTGTTACCCAGTGCCAGGCTCATCAGTTGGTATCGCTCCAGCAGGTCCCAGTGTGGTACGTTTTTGTCATGCAGGATGGGTATGCTGCCCCCTGTACGCACTACTTCGTTTTCCTCTGGTGTTTTGCCGGCTGGCACACTGGTGTGTGGCAGATTAGGCAGGCGCACAAGGGTATCGTGCAGCAGTTGTTCCAGCTCGTTGGTTTTGGTTATGAGGTCTTTTATGTTTTCTTTCTGTGCAGTTACTTGGGCTTTCATTGCCTCAGCCTGTTCTTTTTCGCCCTTAGCCATCAGCATGCCTATCTGTTTTGATATCGCATTCACCGATGCCGCCAGATTGTCGTGCTCTGCCTGATACTGCCGTCTGCGCTCGTCAGTTTCTATTATCTGGTCTACCAGTTCGGTTTCTTTAAAGTTTTTTTTAGCCAGTCCTTGCAGTACCAATTCTTTGTTCTGCCTGAATAATTGTATGGGCAACATAATTAATAAATATAATTGGTGACAAAGATAATCTTAATAGGCCAACTATATACAGATACGTGCACAAAACCAATGATGATGTACGTCAGTAATTATACCCATAGCAAAAAACACAGCAATGAGCGTCGAGTTTGGTGCAACAAAATACTAACAAGCTGGTTATGATTAGACAAATGGAATAACACTCAAATTTGTATGTATATATGAAAGCTCCTGCGTACCTTAGCATAAATGGATAATAGACATAAAAACGCAATAATTGCTACCTGTATCGCCTCGGCTATGCCTGCTACATTATTGGCGCACAACACTGCATACAATGGTTTGGGTGCATTTTTTGCCATATTAGCGGGCATACTGTTAGTAGGTGCGCTGACGCTGATACTTACTATTGTCAATGTGTTTAAGAAGAACCGGACCCTGCGCATAGTGTGCATAGTGCTTACAGCTCCCTACATTGCATTGTCGCTGTTTGTAGCTCAGAATGGCTATTCTATGTTCCCTATTGCTGTTACTATTGCTATGATTTTCCTGATCTACAAAAGTATCCCCCCCAAAGCCACACCACCACCGCCACCTACTTCAGAAACACTACCCAATAACGAAATCCCTGATTAAACAATGAGTACAAGTCGCAATACTACTTGGTCATTTGCAGTTATTGGTATGTTGTTAGCGATACTATTACCAGAGCGTGCCGCCGCTAATCATGGTGTAGGCAATGCTTATGCTATACTAGCAATGATATTTTTGGGATATTCGCTCATCAACTTTGTGCTGGTGTTTCTGAATATGTTTATGAAAAAACGATGGCTACGCATTATATGTATAGCTATGCTAGCACTAAATGTACTGCTGCTCGTATACCTGAATACACTGATACCTGAGCTTTCAGGAGTATCTATGTTTGTGGTAGTAATACTACTACTGGAGGCATTCTTCATTTACAAAAGCATAGAAAAACCCCGCCAAATACAATAACCCACCAGTATGCGCAACAGAAAATGGATATGGCTGCTTGCGGTAACATGCCTACTGGGGGTAGCAACACTGTACCACTCACTAAGCAATGTGTATGGCTACAGGGCAAAACCAATTTCCAGTAGTAAGGACGATTATATATTGCGTTTAGACTCATACTCAGACTATCTGGCAGTGCAAGGAGCACCGCTCAGTGCCAAGATGAACAATGTACTGAGTGTGAAGGTAGTGCAAGATATAAACAGCAATACAGTGTACTTTATAAATGCCCGCAAATACAGATTTCACTATGACTTTTGCAGGCTGATACTGCAAGATGGTATGCCACTAGAACTGTTTAATACTACCAACTATGGCAAGTCTATGCAACGTAGGTATGTACTGGCCAACCTGAACTACTATGAGCAAAGCCACTTGTACACGCTAGAAATAGCGAGTGAAGACAGAGCTACTGCCAAAATGATAAACACCCTTACTGATGCTGTGCTAAAACGCATAAGCATGCACGATTCAGTGTGCTTTCTTATCAACTCAGACTACCTGCTGTCTATGGACAATGATGGCAAACTAACCATGCCACGCATATACCCAGCCGAGCTATACAAGGGGCAGAAATACCAGCTGCTCAATGCTGGTGTAGCCTACGGCATACTGAAGGATGTAGCAGCTATAAACGACACAGAGCTTACCCGCAACTACATAGTGCTGATGAAAGGATCGCCGGTAAATGTACCAGTGTGTGCAGGTATCATAACCGATGCGCTACAGTCTCCGCTCTCGCATATAAATGTGCTATGCCACAACCGCAACATACCCTCTGCCGCAGATGTTACTTTATACAGCCGCCCAGATATAACCGAAAATCTCAACAAACCTGTGCGTGTGACTGTGACTCCCGACGGCATAGGCATAACACCAGCTACCCTGCAAATGGTAGACAGCTTCACTAGATTAGCTGCTGTAGCTGCACCTGTACTACTGAAGTATAATACCACACAAAAAGGCATACTACCCATAAAAATGATCAGTGCTAAATGGGGGCATGTAGTGGGCAACAAAGCTGCTGGCATGGGCGAGCTGCATAAAGTAGCTGCTAGGTGGAATAGCAAATTCGGGATACCAGAGGGTGCATTTGCAATACCGTTTGGGTACTACCTGCAACATATAGGGTCCCCGATGGTGAATAAAGAACTGGGTGTGCTGCAACAACTAGAGCGCCACCATGCACCTAAAGCGGCCATAGATACCCAACTAAAAAATGTAAGAACTGCAATAAAAAAACAACCGATAGACGCCGAACTACTACGGCTGGTGGAGCAACAGATAAAAACTAATGGAAAATGGACAGCATACAGATTCAGAAGTAGCAGTAATGCAGAAGATGCGCCGGGCTTTAGCGGAGCAGGACTATATGATAGCAAAACAGGCAAGCTCAATGACCCTGAAAAACCTATAGATGCTGCCATAAAAAAAGTTTGGGCTAGTGCCTACAGCGATGCTGCCTACCACGAGCGCAGAGCCTGCAACATAGATGAGCGTAGTATGATGATGGGTGTGCTGGCACACAGAAGTTTTCCTGATGAGACCGCAAATGGTGTAGCTATTACCCGAAATATATACAGAAACAATTTCCCAGGGTTTACCGTAAATGTGCAGGTGGGCGAGGTACCAGTAGTGGCTCCACCCGACTCTGTGACCTGTGAGCAGTTTGTGTGTATGAAGGGGTATAACATAGACCCGCTCAACTTTGATGTGACCGTTGACTACCTTACTATGAGCAACATCAACCACAACAAACCCGTCCTTACCAAAAAACAGATCACTACACTATATGAGGCTCTGGCGGCTGTAAAGTCTTATTTTTACTACAACAAACCCGATAGTGATGCTACAGAAGAGCAAAATTATGGGTTGGATATAGAATTCAAATTTGACAATAGTGGCCGCCTATACCTGAAACAAGTGCGTCCCTACAGATAGTGTATGCCAATATCCCACAACAATTTGCCGCTAAGTGATTTTACCCCTGTGACGCTGGCGGGTATTAGTGCATATGCGCATCTGCCCCACCGCATAGAGCACAAATACCTGCTACATGTGAGTGCTTTAAATGAGGTGTTGGCAGCGCTTACAAAACAGTATAGCATTCTCGAGATAGATGGCAATCGAAGGTTTGGGTACACTAGCTGGTACTACGACACAGCCCAGTATACACTTTATCACCAGCACGTTACAGGCAAGGCGCAAAGAATGAAAGTAAGACAAAGACGGTATGACAACTCTGGCACGTGCTACCTGGAGGTGAAGCAAAAACAAGGCACAGGATTAACCCGTAAAGAACGAATAAGCATCGACCAGCTGCACCCAGACCTTAGCCACGCAGAGCGGCAACTGATAGCCAGTATGCAGCCCGAAATAGGAGCACTGCACCATGTGGCTACTAACTGCTTCAACCGCATAACCCTAAGCCAAACAGATTTACCTGAGCGAGTGACCATAGACACCGGTATCAGCACTACACACAACGGACAATTGTGGCAACTACCCCACATAGCACTCATAGAAATAAAACAAACACACCACCAGCAATTGGGATATGCGGCACAAGTACTGCGCCACATGGGCCTGCACAGTGGGCCATTCAGCAAGTATGCTACTGGCATAGCCATGCTCAACAAGACCGTGAAATACAACAACATAAAACCAACACTACTAAAGCTAAACAAGTATGATAGCGCTAGATAACAACACAGATATACTGGACACTATGTCGCTGATAGAGCCTACCATAAGGCTGCTCATCAACCTTATAAGTATTTCTATTATTACGCTAGGCATCTACTATCCATCGGGGCGGCAGCGGCAATATGTGTTTTCATTTGCGGTGTTTAACATCGTCATTTTTGTTACTTGCCTGCTGCTGAGTAGTGCGGGTATCAATCTTGGTTTTGCTTTCGGTTTGTTTGCCGTGTTTTCTATTATGCGCTACCGCACAGTCATGATACCTGTCAAAGAAATGGGCTACCTTTTTGTGTCTATTAGCATAGGTATTCTGAATGCACTGGTGCTGAGCAGCAACAACTACCTGCTGCTTGTAGTCGCCAATCTACTGATAATAGCCACCATATATGTGCTGGACAGGTATGCAGGTGTAGAGGTGTACAAAGAAATAGTGTATGAGCGCATACAACTTATTACACCCGACAAAAGAAACGAACTTCTCGCAGACCTCAGCACCCGCACCGGGCTGGCAGTATACAAGGCAGATGTTATCAGCATAGACTTTCTGCACGACACGGCAATAATTCACGCCTATTACAAAAACGTTTAAAAACCAATTAAGAGCCCCCTGGTTTTACAATCTCCTTCTACTTTCTGCAGGTGTTTTGCAACCACACAGATGCGCCATTTCTATTCCTATTTGTTACCAATTGTTCCTTTCATTTTGGCATAAACTGTGAATTATCAATACTTTGCTCTTGCAACAAAGGCTTTGCTTCAATGGCTTTTAAAACACCTTTTAGGCCTTTACCTCCTATTTGTCACACCTGTAATTACCCTTTCCACAAAATATTTTTTTGCCTAAGTGTATGATACATCGAAGTCTTATGTATCTTTGTCTTAGGCAAACGAAATAAGACTATGATATTTTCATCAGAATTGATAAAGGGAACTCTGAAAACCATACTACTAAAGCTACTGGCTGACAACCAGAAAATGTATGGATATGAAATAACCCAACGTGTAAAGGAACTAACCGCTGGACGCATACAACTCACAGAGGGAGCTCTGTACCCCACCCTGCACGCCCTGGAAGAGGAAGGACTTGTGACCACTGAAGTGGAATACATGGGCAAACGAGTGCGCAAGTACTACCGCCTCAGCGATACCGGCATGACCAGAAAAGACGAGAAGGTCAATGAGTTTGCCGACTTTGTAGCTACTATGAAAATATTACTGGACATAGAAGTAAAACCAGCTTAGAAAATGTATTGCATCACAGATGAGCAGATAGAATATATCCTCAACGATATTAGACGTAATGGAGTTGAAATGGAGGACCTGCAGTTGAACCTTCTGGATCATATTTGTTGCATTATGGAGCAGGAGCTCAAAGAGACTGATGACTTTGAGCAGTTCTATCAAGATACCGTACGTAGGTTTTACAATACCGAACTACGAGAGATAGAAACAGAAACCATCAATTTATTAACATTCAAAAACTATTATGCAATGAAAAAGGTAATGCTAATGAGCGGTGCCAGCTCTGTAACGGCATTTATAATTGGTACAGTGTTCAAAATTATGCACTGGCCTGGAGCAAGTATTCTCATACTACTAGCTATCGTCACTTTCAGTTTGGTGTTCTTACCCATCATTTATTTCCTGAAATCAAGAGAAGCTACCGACAACCGCCAAAAAGCAGTAGTGGCAATGGCTTGCCTTACTGGTATTGTGTTTTCACTGGGCATCCTGTTTACTATCATGCACTGGCCAGGAGCCAATGTCCTAGGCATTAGCGCCATTACTCTAGCTGCTTTCGGGCTGTTGCCGCTTTACTTCTTTACAGGCATTCGGCACCCCGAAACTAAGATGAACACCATTATGGTATCTATATTACTTACAGGGGCTATAGGGCTTATGTTTGCAATGGTGAACCTAAGACAGCGTATCCCCCTCGCACAGGCACGTATGGACAACTACCTGCAGGCAGAAGAGCTGCTGAATAGCATAACCTATGGTAGCACTGCCCCCACCGACAGCCTCAGCAAGGATATAATAGCTACCTGCGAGGCCATAAAAAGCATGGTGCTGCAAAATGCAATAAATGCGCCATCATTACCTGCCGGCAAAAAACCCATGATAAGGGAAGCAAGCCCAGGTGATGATTTTTATGGCGATGGAGCTGGCGTGAAACTAGTACAGCAACTGCGCGACGCAGTGAGCCGCTACAATGCTGCCCAAACCAACCCTGCAGCACGCATACACACCACCTATTCTGTGCTAGAAAGCGACCCCAATCACCTCGGCTACGACTACAGCAACCTCCTGATACTCAGCAGCGTCACTCAGCTGCAACTGGCGGTAGTAGTTAAAGAACAACAACTGGCTAGTAAGGGATAATAAAATGTAAGGACAAAAAGAAAAGAAGGGTGTAAGCATGGCAAAATGCTTACACCCTTCTTTATATCTTTTAAACAAACTCCTATCGCTTCTTATAAATAGGTACTGTAGAGCAGGGCTCTCCATACATCAGCGACTTCACTACCGGGCGCAGGTGCGCTGTTATTGCTAAGTAAGCACCATCGGGTATGGGGGTGTCGCCACAGCCTTTTATTACTACTCGTTTGTCGGTGTATTCTTCTAGCGGTATCGCCTGTATGTGTTGCATCAGCAGGCTCTTGATGAGCTCTTGTGTAGTACCGTAATACACAGATGCTGCTACCGGCTGCAGGTAGGTAGCTGCCAGCATATATGCCCATACAGGCACTATAGCATCGGCGGTGCAGTGTACTGCTACATGTTTGCCTGCATATTGTTGCCAATCGTGGGTTTGCAGGGCTGCTCTGTAGTCTTTTTCCTTCAGTATCATCTCCATGTATAGGAAGGGTGTAAGATCAAACGCCACTACCTCTATGCCCGTCACATACGGTGCAAGATCTAGTGTTATTATTCCGCTTTCTGCTACTTTGTTTACTATCGTTTCCATAACTGTTTGCTGTTGCAAAGGTAGGGCAATTGGCACTATGCCTAGCCACATACCCTATGCCATCTGTCTATATCCCAATAACAAAACCGCCATACCCTTTGCAGAGGTATGGCGGCTCAGTGTTAAGTACTAAATTCGGTTTATCGCATCAAGGTCACATTGCCCTTATGGTTTTCTTTCTGTCCGTCTTTGAAGGTCACATCTATGGTGTATACATACACGCCACCAGGCTGTTGCACACCATTCAATTTACCATCCCAGCCCGAACCATCTAGGCTCGTAGATTCAAATATCTGCTGACCCCAACGGTTGTAGATATTCATCTTAAACGACGTTAGTCCACTTGCTAACAAACTACGTGGGAAGAAGAAATCGTTAATACCATCGCCATTAGGGGTAAATACATTGGGTATGTCTACATAACAATCGTTAGCTACATATACCGAGTCTGTGTTAGTGCAGTTATTGATAGTAACAGTAGCATAATACACACCCGGAGCTACTACGTAGATAGATTTAGACACCTCGCCAGTACTCCACAGCCAGCTAGCCAGCGGGTTGGTAGAGTTGTTAATATCTTTCAGCAGTATAGCCTCGCTACCCTTGCAGATGGCAGTATCATTACCCAGACTGATAGTAGGCTGTGGTATCACAGTTACCGACCGTGAAGCAGATACCGAAGGACAAGCACGATAGTTCGCAGTCACAGTTACAGTATATACGTTTTGCCCGTTGTAAGCATGGTAAACAGGATTAACGTTTTTGATTGTTTCACCATCACCAAAAGTCCACGTTACACCATTATTACCCAGTCCTGCATACAGTCCCGTAAATGTGATGTACGTACCGGCACATAATACTGTGTCGGTCATTTCCATTTTCATTCCGCTTATCGTATCTACCTCTATTATCTGTGTGGTAGTATCATAGCAGGGTATGTCGTTGCTAGCTATGAGCCTTATAGTGTACACACCACTGTTTTGGTAGGTATATGAGGGCACATCCGTAGTGCTGGTTGCACCATTTCCAAAACTCCAGATATACTTAGTGGCACCAATAGAAGTATTAGTAAACGTAACAGGCTCATTTTGGCATATTATAGCTGGTGTACGTGTAAATTCAGCATTGAGCGGATGACCTAGCACTATTTCACGCTTCAGGCTATCTGCACAAAAGCCATTGGTAGCTAGCAGTGTTACTGTGTAAGACCCTGCTGCATATACATGATATGGGTTGGTGGCAGTATCTGTTTGTCCATCACCAAAGTTCCATACATAGCGTAGCGGACCAGGAGAGGTAGAGTTGTTGTAGAAAAACACAGTATCGCCACTACAGCCCAGACTTACAGTAGTATCAAATGCAACAGATATAGGTGGTGCTGCTAATGTGGCACTACCCAGCACAGTGGTGATACAATTACCTATTTTGATAGATATACCCGAATACAAGCCCTCGCACAAACCTGGTAAGAAAATTGAACTATCACCCAAAGCAACCGTAACTATCGGTGGCTGAGGTACTCCATTATAAGAGTAGCGAATCGTATCGGACGAAAAAGGAGCTACAGAACGAATAGTCATACTACCGTTGCAGAAACCACACTCTGTAGGATTGACTACTGTAGCTATTACAGCTGGCGGTGGCGGCGGACCACCTAATGTATATGGCCCCATAGGTGGGGTAATACATGTACCAAACGATGCTATGATATTATCGTAGACACCCTCGCAAAGTGCAGTCAGTGTGATGCTACCCGCCGCATTGGTAGAAGCAGTTATCGCTGGCTGAGGTACACCATTAAAGTTGTAGTTGATGGTGAATATTCTGCTTGGATACAACCCATTAATAATTAGCGACCCATCGCATGCACCACATATCGACTGTGGCACAGGTACTATATTGTCTATCGCAATAGGCGGATTGGTAAGCACTACTGGGCCCGCTGGTGGTGATACACAAGCACCTTGCCTACCTATAAAATTAGAATATGTACCTGCACAAAGACCAGTAATAGTCACAGTACCCGCAGCAGACGCTATCGCATACACAGGTGGTTGAGGCACACCTCCCAATTCATAATTAATTGTATCTAGCAAACCTGGAGTGAACCCGCTTACTGTAATAGTTCCATCGCAAGCCTCACAAAGTGTAGGATTAGTAGGAGTAAGAGTTATAGTAAAAGTAGGAGATGGAGTAACTACGTAATAACCAAAAGAAGTATCGGCACAACCCAGTGCGCCGGCTTTATATCGAGTGGTTACTGTTGGGCATACTGTCTGCGTAAGTCCTACACCAAGATACGCACCTGTATTATCGTTATACCAATAAATTGGTGAAGATGCAAAAGGAATAGGTGCATAAGGGATAGAAGCCACTGCGTAAGAAGATACTGTGACATCTGGTGTAAAACGCCAAGCCTCATTGGTACACGTATATACGGCAGGGAAATCACGACCCGGAGCTACTGTTGCCGCAGTTCCCGTTGCATTTTGCACGCCTATTATAGCTCTACCACTATTCCAAGTAGCACATACTGGCTTTGTGGCTATATGACACTCTATGATGTTCGTAGTTTCGTACAGGATAATCTGGGTGCTGGTAATCTGGGTGGTGCAAGAGAACATACGGTCTCTGCAAAAAGTAACAATATATTTGCGGAATGGAGCCGAACCTGTAAGCGAATAGGTGATGGTACCACCATCAGGTGTAGATATGTCTATATCGCACCAGGGGCCGCAGATGTTGTTAAACTTACTTGGATTACCGAGTAACACAGCTGTTATTGGCCAAGGGTCATAAGCTCCTGCCAGTGTCAGATCGAAACACAAAGTACCATTAGGACCTATTACAACGCTGGTATAGTTCGTGCCATAAAAATTGAATGTAAACCCAATCGGCAGAACACCAGAGTAGATATCATCTACTGTAATGCCTGAGTTTGTCGGTGCGTCACCTACAACTGTTGCTGACAGCACTGTGCAGGGTACGGTACAAGATAAAGAATCGCTGCTCGTCACAGTTACCTGAGCCATACCCCGAAACTGAATAAAGAATAACGAGAGAAATAGGATAATTCGGTAAGAACTAAAGTTAGGTTTCATAATCTTATCAATAATTTCTAGTCAATTGCAACATAAAGTACTACTAATAGTGCAAACTATTCGCCAGTAATAGTAGTATAGACAGCAGATTTTCGCTTCAAGTTAGTAAAAATACAAAAAAAATATGCCATTAAGTTACAAGTACACATTATACCACTATCAAAACGTTGATTTTCAGCATTTTATACATTAATATGTTAAAACAAAATTACTTTAGATGACAATCTATATTCTGCATTTGCACACATTTAAACTTCGCCTATGCAATTGGCTATAACATTCTATAGCCCACTACCAAACAACTAAAATTGTATTTTTACCCACCTACCATCATCTTTTCTTCCTGTCAATATCTTGCCGATGATAACTTTACTGATCATAATTTTTGTTTTTGGGTATCTATGTATTGCTACTGAGCATTCCATCAAAATCAACAAAGCAGCTACTGCCCTCATCACTGGGGTGTTGTGCTGGGTGGTGTACATCACAGCTACTGAAAACAAAGAACTCGTATCTGAGCAGCTTACAGAACACTTAGGCGAACTAGCCGGAATACTGTTCTTTCTACTGGGTGCTATGACCATTGTAGAGCTCATAGATGCGCACAATGGCTTTGACATTATAACCAGCAAAATAACTGCCACCAACAAGCGTAAGCTATTGTGGATAGTATGCCTCATCACTTTCTTTTTATCGCCCCTGCTCGATAACCTCACTACTACCATAGTCATGATATCTATGGTGCGCAAGTTTATAAAATCACCTCAAGATAGGATGTACTTTACAGGTATGATCGTCATAGCTTCTAATGCCGGTGGCGCTTGGTCGCCTATAGGTGATGTAACCACTACCATGTTGTGGATAGGCGGACAGGTAACCGCAGCAAAAATAGTGAGCAGCTTGTTCTTACCTAGCTTGGTGTGTATGTTGGTACCCCTTTCTATACTTTCATACCGCATGAAAGGCAATGTAGTAAGACCCGTAAAAGACGAAAGCAGCAAGGAAACTGACATTACTGTAACACAACAAAAAATAGTGTTGTACGCAGGTATCCTTATCCTTATACTGGTACCTGTTTTTAAGACTATTACACACTTGCCTCCCTACATGGGCATACTCATAGGGCTGGGCATATTGTGGGTTATTACAGAACTCATACATGGCAAAAAAGACGACGAAAACAGACAAGCACTTTCTGTAGCTTATGCCCTGCAAAAGATTGACACCCCCAGCATTTTGTTCTTTCTGGGCATACTGCTCAGTGTGGCAGCACTACAAGTTACGGGTGTACTCACTGGGGTGGCTACATGGATGAATGTACACATTGCCAATGACAACATTATTCTATTGGCTATGGGTCTATTGTCGTCAGTGGTAGATAATGTGCCTTTGGTAGCTGCTGCACAAGGTATGTATAGCATCACCACCTATCCTACCGACCATTATTTTTGGGAGTTTCTAGCTTATAGCACTGGGTCTGGTGGCAGTGCACTTATCATTGGGTCTGCAGCAGGTGTAGCCGCTATGGGCATGGAGTCTATAAGTTTTGGCTGGTACTTGCGCAAAATCAGCCTGTTGGCATTGATGGGATTCTTTGCTGGTGCCGGTGTATACATGCTGCTGAGTGGCGGGCATTAGCCTATCATCAGAATTTAGGACAAACCATTTTTTTAGCCATCCCCTTGTCTCTGAAGTCCCCTGTGTGGAAGACTGTAACCTCTAGCCCACCAGCCATATTGCTTGCCTGTTTCAGCGTAGATACGTTTACATCATAACTCACACCTATAGCCAGTTTGTTGTAGGTTACTCTTACTACTGGTATAATGGCATCAGCAAAGCGATACATAGCACCACCAGTCAGCATAAAGAATTTGCGCTCACCCAGTGTCTGTGTCCAGCTTATCAATCCACCACCTACTACTTCTCTATACTTCCCCTGAAACGCTGCGTTGGCATGTACCTGTATCAATACATCCTCAGTTGCATTAAAACTTGCTGCAGCATTGGCGTTTAGCCTCATGTTTTGTGTCACCCCTTCTACCTCATAATAGGAGAACTTAGGCTGAGTGAAGTGGTAACCAGATACACCTACTACATACGTCACATTGTTATCCGGCCCAGTACTGGTATTATAGTTGATGCCGGCACCCAGATCCCAGAAGGTCATCTTACTATTACCTATATTTTCCAGCGAAGGTAATCTAGGGTCAAAGCGACCACCCTGAAACTGATTGTTGAATGTTGCCTTCGATGGGTCGAAGCTGTACTGCAAATAACCACCCGTGAAGCCTACTGACAAGTAAGAGTTGCGTTCTACATTCATAGACTTATTGTAGTTCACCGCCGGATATATACCCGTTATTTTGTGGTCTATGCTACCTGCTTTATCAGCAAATCCCAAAAAACCGAAACTAAAAAAATCATTGGACATTTCGTTGAACTGTACCCTACCTTCCCCGCTTACCAGTTGTGTCACAAAAGGCTTGGAGATAGAGCTCCATTGACTCCGGTAATATACGCCTACTTTATAGTCGCTGGCAAAAACGCCCGTCAATGCAGGATTTCGGAGTATCGAGGTTTCGTAAAACTGCGAAAAGTGTATGTCTGCTTGTGCCGAAGCTTTACTCACTAGCCCACACATTATCACTGCCACAAGCATCAGGGTGTTTGCCCGATGCCTGCTGCTTTTTATTTTTTCAGTGTTTTGTTTTCTATAGCTCATACTCAGGAGGGTTTACTTTATAATAGTTACATCGCCTTTTACACTTATGTTTTCTCCTGTATAGCAGGTTGCTTCCATTATGTATACATACACATCAGGCTTAGGGTCGCCACCTTTGTAGCTGCCGTCCCATGCGTTTTTAGCATCGTTTAGTTCTATATTCTCCCTTTCAAACACCATTTCACCCCAACGATTGTATATTCTGAAAGTTTTTATAATCTCAATACCTGCCCCTCGTGGGTAAAACACATCGTTCTGTCCATCACTGTTAGGTGTAAATGCATTGGGTATAAACACCATGCTATTATCACAATACAGAAGTATAGTTACTGAGTCCGAAGCCCTACAACCGTATTTCGACTCTACATCTACTGTATACGTGGTTCTTACGGTCATGCTAGCCACAGGATTTGGGCAATCGGGGCAACTCAGTGTTTCAGATGGCCACCATCTATACGTAGCAATATCTGTACCAGTGGCTTGGATCTGAGCTGTAGACCCTGCCAGCAATCTTTGGTCTGGTCCAGCATCAACAGTAGGCAGCGGATAGATGAACACAGTTACCTGATTTGTATCTGGTATACAACTGCCCAACCTTGCTATAACCGTGTAAATGGTAGTATAGGGTGGAGTTGCTATAGGGTCAGATATAGTGGGGTTGCTGAGCCCAGTAGGGGGCAACCACTGATAAGTATGCCCGCCAGTATCGTATAGTTGCACGGGTACACCAAAGCATACAGCCGTGTCGCCCCATGCATTACTTATCGTGTGCGTACGCAGCCCTACAGTTACTGTAGCAGTATCCGTACAGCCATTTCTATCTGCGCCTGTCACAGTATACACAGTTTCTACTAGCGGTGTAGCATTGGTAGGATTGCAGGTCACACAGCTCAGTGTAGCCGGTGGTGCCCAGGTATATGTCAGCGCACCAAAACCTGTTAGTACTGCAGGGTCTCCTACACATACTATTGTGTCACCACTGGCTGTTACTACTGGTGGCGGGTCTATTACTATGTTTCTGACAATAGCTGCTTTACAGCCCCATGCATTTTCCACCTCCAGCGTCACCGGATAAGAACCTACAGCCGTAAACGTATGAGTAGGTGATGCTACGGTGCTAGTTATGCCATCATATGTCCACTCCCATATCGATACCGGAGACCAGTATGATGATGAAGAGTCTATAAAAGTAAACTCCATATTGATACATACAGGACTAGGGTCCGTGTTGAACTTAGGGGTAATCTGATCAACTTTTATCGTATCTAATCCCACACTCGATGTTTGGCAACCAGTATTATCGCTCAGCAATAGTTTAGGCACATATGCACCAGGGGTAGTGTAAATGTGAGTAATGGTATCAGAGAATGACACCGTGCTGGTACTACCATCAGAAAAGTCCCAAGTGATGCTCGGAATGTTACTGAGTGTAGCTACAAAACTTACTGCTAGTGGCACACAACCTTGTAATGGAGAGTAGGTAAAGGCACCTGCATACCCAAATATATTGACTGTGCGTTGCATGGTATCTCTACAACCATAAAAATTGGATGCTATCAGCGTCACTGTGAACAAGCCTGAGGCTATGTACATATTGCTCGGCGAAGCTATCATCGAAATATTACCATCACCAAACGTCCAGTTGTAACCAGATGCACCAGTACTAGTATTGGTGAAATTGACAAACAATGGCGGACAAACCGACACCGAATCACTCATTATAAAGTTTGCATCAGGCTTCGTTACACTTATGTGCGCAGGCAGTAATACAGTATGACTACAACCATTAGCATCTGTTACTGTCAGCCTTATAGAGTACGTGCCTGTTGCAGAATAAGAATGTACCGGCGACATGGCAGTCGATGAGTTACCATCCCCAAAGTCCCATACCGAACTAACCACACCACCTGTAGAGGTATTAGTGAAGGTAACTGGGCTATTCACACATGGATTTACATTGGATGCAAGAAATGATGCAGCAGGCTGAAATACAGTAATGTGAGCAGGCCTTACCAGTGTGTCTTTGCAGCCCAAGTTGTCGGTAATAATGAGTGATACATCATAACTACCCGCTAATGTGTAAGTGTGCGTAGTGGTAGACAATGGTGCTGGCATACTCGCAGACCCACCATCACCAAAAGTCCAGGCATAACTAGATATCACCGTGCCTAACGTTGGTGTACTACTATTAGTGAACGTCACAGTAAGTGGCCTGCAACCTGATACAGGCGAACCTATGAAATTAGCATCTGGCTTGGCTACTAGTACATAGTTGGGCTTAGTTACAGTATCCCTACACCCATTTTGGTCAGTAGTTTCTAATCTTACAGTATAGTTACCTGGAGTATAAAACGTGTATACCAAAATACCCGACACCGGTGGCGCCACAGGCGTTATAGGTCCAGTAGGCGAAGTATTGATAAACCACCTATTTACTGTCCCCGAGCCACTTGAAAACCAAGAAGTAAACGTTACCGTAGCATCTTTACACACATCAGTATCATCTGCAACAAAATTTGCAACTGCCGGTGTCAGATTTACAATTATTGTAGCAGTATCTCTACACCCACTCGCTGTGTTATAGGTCGCTAGCTTTACCGTATATGTTGTCAGTGCCGGATAATCATGCACTGGATTGTCGGCAGTAGAAGTAACCCCATCTCCAAACATCCACAAATGCGTATTATCACCCATCGAACTATCAAAGAACTCAACTCTATTTCTAGGCGAGCAGAGTACTCTGTGTTCTATTATAGCCTTGGGAGAATCTATTTGTATGTAATCAGTAATTATAAATGGTGGTCCGTCACAACCACGGTATGATGGCGTGACCGTAACTGTAAATAATCCAGGCAACGTATAAACGTGCGATATACTGGTACCACTAGTATCTCTCAGTGTACCACCATCGCCAAATTCCCAATAGTATTCATCTACCGGCCCCACTACTACTGTAGGTGTGAACACAATAGGTGTGTAGCTGCCATAACACACATGTCGTGGTGTAGCCGTAAATGTAACCTGTGGTGGTGCACCTACCTCTATTATTACTGTAGCCGTCACCGGACATCCATTAGCTGTGATAGCAGTAACGGTAGCAGTGTATACGCCCACAGCAGTATATACATGAGTAGGTGTGGCACCTGAAACTGTAGGAGAACCATCACCAAAATCCCACACATGACCAGTTACAGCATGTGGGTAGGGCATTACCGTTCCCAGTGGTTGGGTAGTTTCTGCATAAGAGCCAAAAGTTACGGTAAGTGGCACACATCCCTCGTCGGGCGAGGCTGTAGCATAATAATAAAGATCATATAGGGTATCTAATTTTGTAACAGTATCTCTGCAACCTGTAACCGGATCCTGTGCTACCATGGTCACAGATTTTACACCGTTCGTTCCGTAGGTGTGGGTAGATGTGCCACCAGTGGTAGAAGAACCACCTTCAAAATACCAAGTATATCCCGTACCTGCTCCACCCAATCCTGTATAAGTAATTGTTTGAGGGGCTGGGCATGGATGTACCGGCGATATCGAAAAATTCGCTCCCGGACCAGGCGTAATCACTATTGTGCGTGTTACTGTATGCGAACAGGGGCCATCGTATATAGTAAGTGTTATGGTGTATGTACCTGGTGCCGAATAGGCGTGAACTCCATTAAACGTTGTTGTGGTGGGGCTACCATCACCAAAGTTCCAGGTTCTTGATGTATGCCCACCACTTGTATTGGTAAAGGTAACTAAAGAGTATACACAAGCCGTGCTAGGACCTGTAAAAGCGGCTGTGAGTGTATCCACATAGATATATGCAGTTCGTGTTATGCTGTCTACGCATCCGTTAGCATCTGTTGCTATGAGCCTTACAGTATAGGTGCCGGGCGCCGTATACACATACGAAGGGGCTGTAGCTGTAGATGTGCCACCATCGCCAAAACTCCATGCATAAGTAAATGGACCTGAGCCTGTTGTGAAATTGGTAAACGTAACGGTACCCGGAGGATTGCATATCACTACTGGGCTGCCCGTAAAGTTGACAGATGGTCTGTTATATACATGTATGTAAGCTGTTCTCGTCAGAGATGCAACACATCCCTGTGCATTGGTAACAAATAATGTCACATTGTAGTAGCCCGACGAAGTGTAGGTATGTGTGGGTGTAGCTGTAGTGGCTGATCCCCCATCTCCAAAGTTCCATAAGTACGTTAATGGCCCTGCCACGCCTCCACTAGTACTGGTACTGGAAAACGTAATCGGTGTATTAGGACAAAAGGCCGTATCGCTTGCCGAAAAACTGACAACTGGTTGTGGATATACCGTTATTACCACACTGTAAGTGCTGGTTACACCCCCATTAGTTGCTGTCAGTGTCACCGTATGTGTACCCTCTGTAGTGAAACTCGTAGACGGATTGGTGAATACCGAAGTACCTGTAGTACCGAATGTCCACAAAAATGTACTCCCTGCCATCGGCGTAGTAGTGTTGGTAAAATTCACCACTAGTGGCGCACAGCCTGTTGTCGGGCTAGCAGTAAACCCTGCAGTAAGTTGCGCCTGCAATTGTGACGACAAACACACTGAAACCAACAATAAAAATAGAGCTCTAAACATATTCATGTTATATAAAAATGTAACTTGTTGATAGGGTTCAACACCTAAATATAAAACCTTTGTTAAAATAGACGAGTGTTTTTATTAATTAGTTGGTTTTAGGGTAAAAATAATCGTTTGTTAACTGAATATAATAAATTATACTATCTCACTATCGTTACATCGCCCTTTATCAGCAGGGGTTGCCCATTGGTGCAGGTTGCTTGTATCACATATACATACACATCGGGTCGTGGGTCTCCACCGTTATAGCTGCCATCCCAGGCATTGCTGGCATCATTGAGGCTTATATTCTTCCGTTCAAACAACAATTCTCCCCATCGGTTATATATCCTGAAAGCACCCACTTTATCTACCCCTACCCCTCTCGGATAAAACACATCATTCTCCCCATCAGCATTCGGCGTAAATGTATTGGGCACAAAAACCTGACTATTGTTGCAGTACAAATAAACCGTCATAGAGTCTGAGTGCTTACACCCAAACTGAGAAGTACCCGTTACTACATAGGTAGTTGTTACAGACACTATAGCCTCCGGACCTGGGCAATTGAAACAACTAAGCCCTGTACTGGGTGTCCATACATAAGTCACTGTATTAAAGCCCGTAGCATTGAGTTGCACTGGTGTTCCTGCCAGCACTTCCTGATCTGGTCCCGCATTTACCTTGGGCAATGAGTACACCTCTACATGCACATAGTCCGTATCGGGTATACATGTACCCAGCTGTGCCACTACGGTATAAGTAGTACTGCTGCCCGGCGACGCCATGGGATTGAATATGGTATTGTTACTAAGCCCCATAGGCGGTGTCCACACATACGTATGCCCACCCGTATCAAAAATAGCAACTTCCTGCCCAAAGCAGATAGCAGTATCGCCCCACGCTGCTGCTATTGTGTGTGTTCTATGACCTACACTCACAAAGGCAGTATCCTTACATCCCTTTAAGTCCGTACCTATTACAGAGTAGGTAGATGGCACTAGCGGTGTAGCTGGTGCAGGATTGCAATTGATACAACCCAGTGTCCCGGGCGGTCCCCAGCTATAGGTATTTGCGCCATAGCCCATCAGCGATGCAGCATCTCCCACACACACCACTGTGTCTTTGCTGGTTGTAACCACCGGTAGCGGCAACACTACCAACTCACCATTCAGCGTAGCAGTACACCCCCAACCATTAGATACCTGCAGTATCACTGGATAAGTACCCGCTGCAAACACTATATGCGTCGGCGAATCGACGGTGGTGGTTATACCTCCGTAAGTCCACGTTCTGCTATTCACCGGCGACCATAGCGCGGTAGACGAATCGATAAAATAAAACTCAGAACCTATACATGCCGCTGGCCACACCCCAAACTTAGCTGTGATACCATCTACCTTTATAGTATCTGTGCCTATGCTGGAGCTCTGGCACCCAGTATTGTCGCTCAGTATTAGTTTAGGTACGTATGCGCCGGGTATAGTGTAGATATGTGTAGCAGAATCTGTAGCAGTAGCTACACTAGTAGTACCATCCCCAAAATCCCAAATGATGTGTGGCACATTGCTTATGTCGGCATGAAAGTACACCGTAAGTGGTGCACAACCAGTAAGTGGAGTGTAAGTCAGTGCACCTGCATAGCCATATATATTGATAGTGCGTACAGCAGTATCCGAACAGCCCCAAAAGTCAGTAGCTATTAGCATACTGGTATATAAGCCGGGGCTGATGTAATTGTTGCTGGGCGATAAAAGTGCAGATACATTACCATCACCAAAGGTCCAGCTGTAGGAGAAAGCTCCAGTACTGCCATTGGTGAAAGTTACCGGCAATGGCGCACACACCGATACCGAATCGCTCACCGTAAATGCAGCAGTAGGCTGGGTAATATTGATGAATGTAGTATAGGTGGCTGTATCTGTGCAACCATGTACATCAGTCACTACCAGCCTTACGGTATAGTTGCCTATTGCATAGTAAGTATGCATAGGTGCCATGGCTGTAGAGGTAGTACCATCCCCAAATTGCCAGTAAGCACTCACCGCACCTACCGATGTGTTGTTGAACGTGATAGCTTCTCCTATACAGGGGTGCGTCTCGGTAGCCGTAAACGATGCTGTCGGTCGATACACTATCACCGCAGTATCTCGGCTAACGGTGTCCATGCAGCCTATATTGTCCGTCACTATTTCTGTTACAGTATAAATCCCTGCCACAGTATAGGTATGTGTGGTTACAGGGGTAGATACGATAGCTGTATTGCCATCCCCAAAATCCCAATTGAAGTTAGTAAGCGTTACCCCTGGCACATCTGTACTTATGTCCGTAAACGTTACCGTAAGCGGCCAGCAGCCCGGCACAGGTGCCGCCGTAAAGTTAGCTACCGGTTTACCTACAGTTATATAGTGCTCACGGGTTATCGTGTCATAACAGCCATTTTGGTTTCTGTATGCCAGCTCCACGGTGTACAACCCAGCTACATGAAACGTATCGGTCAAGTTTTGAGTGTGCATCCATGGGTTTGAGACCCCATTTATTATCCACACAAAATCCGATGCAGTTCCACCCGTTACAGTGGTAGTAAAGTTCACTATATCTCCTTGGCACACTGTCGTATCATCCGCTACAAACGAAACCACCGGACTCACAAAATTGATGACCATCATTGCCGTATCCCTGCAACCACTGGCTATATTGTGTGTGGCAAGTGTAACCGTATAAGTTCCCACTGCTGGATAATCGTGTACAGGGTGGTCGGCAGTAGAAGTAGTACCATCCCCAAAAATCCACAAGTGCGTATCATCGCCCAGCGAGCTGTCACCAAATGCTACTCTGGTCAGCGGTGTGCACATAAAATCGGCATCAATAATTGCCTTCGGCGAATCTACCCTTATCAGATCTACCAATGAATAGGGTGGACCCGGACAACCATTATAATAAGGAGTCAGCCTAACTGTAAACAGACCCGGCAAGTTGTACCTGTATACAGCAGTGGTGGTAGAGGTAAGCATAGTACCATCACCAAAGTACCAGTCAAACACAGATACTGGACCACTTACAATAGTAGCCGTAAACACCACACTATCGCCATAGCAAATATGTGTAGGGGCTGCGGTAAACGTAACTATCGGCGGCGACCCTACTCTTATGCTTACTGTATCTACCACGGTGCATCCATTAGCGGTTGTGGCAGTCAGTGTAGCCACGTAGGTTCCTACTGCTGTGTAGGTATGCGTAGGGCTAGCACCAAACGTAGTAGGCGATCCATCGCCATAATCCCACACATAACTAGTTATAGGCAGCGGATAAGCATTCAATATTGAATCGGGCTGCCACGTATACGCATCCTCATGAAAATTGACCGTCAGCGGCACACATCCTGAGCTAGGTGCTGCAAACGCTACTAAATGCAAATCATAAATGGTATCTTTTTTCTCTACTGTATCTATGCACCCTGACGGGTCAGTCACTATCATCTTTATCGTCTTCACACCATTGCTGGTATACGAGTGCGACCCAGGTATACCAGTACCCATTGCGCCCCCCTCATATTCCCATAGTACAGTACTACCGGGTGGCACAGTAGGCGGATAAGTAATTGTTACTGGCGCAGGACATGGGTGCACTGGCACACACGAAAAATCCGCAGTTGGCTGTGGCCGCACTATTATCGTGCGGGTCTCTACATCCGTACAAAAACCGTTACTTATGGTCAGCGTCACCGTATAGGTGCCGGGGGTAGAGTACGTATGCGACCCGTTAAATGTGGTATCTGTCGTGCCATCTCCATAATTCCACGTGCGGGTACTATGGGGAGCACTAGTGTTACCAAAATTTACATTGTTATACACGCACACTGCCGATGGTGCTGTATAAGATGCCGTTACTACCCCCACAAAAATATACGACGGCCTTACAAGGCTATCTCGGCAGCCATTACCATCTATCACCGTCAGCTTCACCGTATAAAAACCCGGTGTGGCATAGGTATGTGTAGGCGCCGTCGCTGTCGAGGTGCCTCCAGTGCCAAAATTCCACTGATAGCTCAGCGTAGGTGTGCCAGTACTGAAATTGATAAAACTCACATTGCCCGGCGGACTACATATACTCGTGGGTGTAGCTACAAAGTTGGCTGACGGACGCACATATACGCGTATATACCCCGACCGTGTCAGCGATCGCAAACAACCCTCACTGTTCGTCACAGTTAGTGTTACATTGTAATATCCCGATGTATTGTAGCTATGTATTGGGCTAGGGCCTGTAGCAGTAGTACCATCCCCAAAATTCCAGAAATAAGTCATCGGACCAGGCACACCACTTACACTCGAGTTGGTGAAACCTACTGGTGTACCCGGGCACACTGTTGTGTCGCTGGCTATAAACGCTACTGTCGGTGCCGGATGTACAGTTATTACTCTCGAAAAGGTACTCGTTACAGTACCATTGGTAGCAGTAAGCACTACTGTGTATGTACCTACAGATAAATAACTAGTAGATGGGTTTACCAGTGGTGTTATCGTTCCATTTCCCAGATTCCACGAGTAGCTAGTGGCACCTGTCGATGTATTCGTAAAACTGGCTACGTGGGGTGCGCAACCATCGGCTAGGTCGACAGTAAACCCCGCCGTCACCTGACCCGAAACGGACAGAGAACAAAGAGCTGATAATATTATAAACAGTAGGGTACGCATCTATAAGGTATTGTTGGGTAATTAAAATTAACAATATTTCCAGAAAAACACATCTTTCCCGAAAAATTAAATATTAAACCGCAATAATCTATTGAGCTCATCATTGCAGATACCAACCACAGGCGTATACCTTCAAATGATTGTTAGTGCAAATACATAAACGGTTCATGCATTGTATTCACTACAAGCATAGACAACATCTAAGTAAAAAAGGTAAGGTTTACTATAAAGAAAATCAGCCCAGCATTTGCTCCAGCTCTTCTTTGCGCAGCATCACAAAGGTTTTTTTGCCATCAGGCGCATATTCTGGCATGGTGCACGCAAACAGTTCATCTATCAGTGCCTGCTGTGCCTCGGGCTGCGCCATAGCTTGTATATTCATCGACAGTCGGCGCGCCATAGCTGCCAGCAGTGCCTCAGCACGCTTAGCAGTAGCATCGGCAGCTTCGTGTTTTAGCTGCTCCACCACCTCGTCCAGCACATTTTTTTCCTCACCAGCCAGTAGTCCGGGTGGTGTACCCTGCACCACAAAGGTGTTCTTACCAAACGGCGCTATATCAAAACCCATCCTCACTAGGTCGGGTATCGCCTCCTGCAGCAGCAGCGCATCTTGCGGTGCCAGCTCGTACGACGATGGAAACAGTATCCTTTGCGATGGCGCAGATTCATTATTAAAACCCCTCAGCAATCGTTCATAGCAGATACGCTCCTGCGCCCGCCTTATGTGCACCAGCATCATCCCCGATTTCACCGTCGCCACCAGCATACTCCCATGCACCAGCATCATGCTACCCTTGCCCTTACCCTCAGTAGCCGCACCCGTTAGCACTGTGCTTTGCAGGTGGGTAGGTGCTGAGTCAGGTTGTTGCGCAGTCACATTAGCAGCTATCTGTGTAGCAGCCGGAGTGTTGGCTATTTCATACAGTTCTTTCCAGTGTTTCAGGCTATCATTGCGCTCTATAGCGTGTGCCTGTCCTTTTTCGCTAAATGTGTTGAACAAATAACCCTTTTGTGTATCCTCACGTTGCCGCTCTGTAAACGGCATACGCACTGCCGGCAACTGCTGTATCTCCGGGTTCAGGGTAAAGTCTAGCGATGGTGCTATGTTGTACCGTGCCAGCGAGTGTTTCACCGCCGCCATCAGGTAAGAGTACATCAGCCTATCGTCCTCAAACTTCACTTCCTGCTTCGTAGGGTGTACGTTCACATCCACCTTAGCAGGGTCTACCTCCAGAAACAGTACATAAAACGGATAAGAATCCTTTTCTATCAGCCCTTCATACGACTGTATCACAGCGTGATTCAGGTAAGCATTTCTTATAAATCTACCATTTATAAAGAAGAACTGCATACCCCTTGTGCGGGTGCTGGCCTGAGGTTTACCTATAAAACCATGTATGTTCAGCAAGTCTGTGTTTTGCTCCACAGGCACCAGGTTCTTTTCATGATTGTTGCCCAGCAGGCCCACTATACGCGCCTTCAGGCCATCACCATCTAGCCGGTATTGCTCCACACCATTGTTCCAAAATCGGAAACTAATAGCAGGGTGTGCCAGTGCTATCCTTGTAAACTCATCCAGTATATTACGCAGTTCAGTAGTAGCACTTTTCAGAAAATTGCGCCTTGCAGGTACATTATAAAACAGGTTTTTCACCATTATCGTAGTGCCCGGATTTATGGCGCATGGCTCTTGCAGTTTCACATCCGTACCCTCTATCACTATTCGTGTACCCGTTTCACTCGTTGCCTGTCTGGTTTTCATCTCCACCTGCGCCACCGCCGCTATCGACGCCAGCGCCTCGCCCCTGAAGCCCATGGTCCTAATATGAAACAGGTCTTCTATACTTTTTATCTTCGACGTGGCATGCCGCTCAAAACTCATACGCGCATCAGTAGGGCTCATACCCTTGCCATTGTCCGTCACCTGTATCAGTTCCTTGCCCGCGTCTTTTATTATTAGTTGTATCTCCGTAGCACCCGCATCTATCGCATTCTCCATCAACTCCTTTACCGCCGATGCCGGACGCTGCACCACCTCACCAGCAGCTATCTGGTTAGCAATATGTTCCGACAAGAGTTGTATTACATCAGCCACAGCACGTCATTTTGGCTGCAAAGGTAACAGGTTAGCCCCATAGATGGGAGGGCTTTTAACCCATTATGCCACTCTATATCTATTCATTCCTTTTGCTCCCAGCTTTCGTTACTCCCATCAGCGGGCTTTGTGTCACTACCTTGTACCGGCGGGGCAGTGATGAGGCTGTGCAAGCTACTTATCACGAATTGCAGAAAAATACCTTAATTTTAGCATACATACATTCCTTGCCGTGAAAAACTTCCTTTTCCTCCTCCTTTTCCTGCCTTTCTGCTCACAGGCGCAGGTACCAGAGCCGCACATGCTTTCTTTGAAAGGGATTGGCGGTGGTGGAAACGACGCATACAATCAAATTATACATACTACAGTTGATAGTGGGTTTATTATTAACGTTGTCACATCTGCTGCTGCGAATACAGGGAACATAGACTCATTTTGTTCATTTACAAATAAAAGAAGTGTTTTTCTGAAATATAACAAAGAAGGCAGTTCAATTGATTGGTATAAATGTTTTGGCAATAATGGAGATAGCTTTACAATGCACTTATTTCCCACAACAAATAATGATTATATATTGGGTGGTACATTTAATATTACTAGTAATTGGGGGTGGTTCATATCAAAACAAGACGCCGCAGGAAATACAATTTGGCAACGCAATTACAGTAAAGGTGGAGGTGCCATACTGCGGTCAATGATAGCAACAAATGATGGCGGTTACATCCTTTTAGGAGAATCACATACTATAGACACAAATGTTACCATTCATTATGGCTCTTGGTCTACATTCGATATTTGGGTTTTAAAGGTTGATAGCAATGGCTATAAACAATGGAGTAAAGTAATAGGTGGCAGTTATGATGAATCTGCTTTTAATATTGTACCTGCGCCTAGCGATGGGTACTATGTAGTAGGTGCTACCCAGTCTAGCGACTACGATTGCACAGGCTATCATGCAGGCGGGCAAGATGGATATGTAGCCCGAATAGACGCTAATGGCAACATTCTATGGCATAGGTGTCTGGGCGGCAGTGGTTACGAAGCAGCGTACCCGGTCGGTTACGGAGTTTCAGATGGTAAAGGTGGATTATTGGTTACAATGTCTACTACTTCTACCGATGGTGATGTACATAACCACATTCACAAAGCCGATTATTGGGTAGTCAACTTAGATAGTGCCGGAAATATTACTTGGGAAAACTGTTATGATGCTGGAGACACTGAATACCCATCGTCTATATGCAAGGCAAGCGATGGTAGTATATGGATAACTGGCTGGACTTATAAAAACTACTATGAGGATGTTTTTCTGGTACACGCTGATAGTTTAGGGAATTTATTGCAGACAAGAACAATAGGAAGTTCTGATAAAGATCAAGGAAAATTTGTTTATCCGTTGACAAACGGAATAGTACTTCTAGGAGGAACATATTACAAACAAGATGGGGCCTTTTTATCGTTGCACAATTACGGTTCGCTTGATGTCTTCCTTGCAGTTTTTGCTCCATGGAGTGTAGGAATTGATGACAAACAAAACGATGAACTATTGTTCAAAATATACCCCAATCCCGTAAAAGGAATATTGTTCGTAGAAAAACTAAACAACACCACCAACACCAAAATTTCATTAATGAGCATGGATGGAAAACAAATGACACAAACCATACTTGCTTCAGGCAATTCACGAGCCGAAATTGATGTTTCTCAATACCCCAAAGGCATGTACTGGGTTCGCATTTCCAGTGATTCCCAAATAAGCAAATCTCACAAAATCACTATTGAATAGTCTCTCGTTCTCGGAGAGTCGCAGCTTCCCACTCATACTCGTTTGCAACAGCCTGTGCCAATCTTTTTTCGGGAAGTACACTACGCCATTGCGTTTCTAACGCCAATTATGCCTCAGCACTCCCATCAGCGGGCTTTGTGTCACTACCTTGTACCGGCGGGGCAGCGCGGGGGCAGTACAAGCTACTTATCACAAATTGCAGAAAAATACCCTAATTTTAGCATGCATACATTCCTTGCCGTGAAAAACTTCCTTTTCCTCCTCCTTTTCCTTCCTTTCTGCTCTCAGGCACAGGTGGCAGAGCCGCACATGCTTTCTTTGAAAGGGATAGGGGGAAGTGGATCTGATCAAATCGGAAGAGATGTAACAAAAACTCAAGATGGAAAATTTATTCTAAGGTATGAAGTCTCCTCTTTACCAAATACAGGAAATATAGACTCTTTCTGCTCTATTGTTCAAAAAAGATTAATTTTTGTTGAATACAACGAAGACGGAACCCCTACAGATTGGAGTAAATGCTATGGATTTCATGGAGACAGCTTTTTATTGCATATTTTCCCCAGACCTGACAAATCTGTTGTTTTAGGCGGTATGTTCAACTCAACAGCAGGTTGGGGGTGGCTTATTACAAAACAAGATGCCGCGGGCAATACCATTTGGCAACGTAACTACAGCAAAGGGTTTGGTTCATTACTCGATGCTATGATGCCTACTAGCGATGGTGGTTATATAATGATGGGCGAATCGCATAGAACTGATACCAATGTACTTACACATTATGGCTCATGGAGCACTTTCGATATCTGGCTGCTCAAGGTTGACAGTAATGGATACAAAGTATGGAGTAGGGTAATAGGGGGCACTGAGCATGAGAGTGGCGCAGCATTGGTACCAGGTCCCGACGATGGGTTTTATGTAGTAGGTGGTACAGGCTCTTACGATTATGATTGCACTGGCAATCCTGGTGGTGGGTCAGCATATCTGGTTAGGCTTAATGACACAGGCGGCATCATCTGGCATCGTTGTTTGGGGGGCAGTTCGCACGATGCTGCAACTGCTGCTTGTAGCAATGGTTCGGGTGGTGTTATCATGGCAGTCAACACCAGTTCTTCCGACCACAATGTAGTCAATTATCACGGTGGTGGCGACTATTGGGTAGTAGAGGTAGATACCACAGGCAATATATTTTGGAGCAACTGCTATGGCACTGCCAATACCGAGGTGCCATTGGCTGTATGCAAGGCTACAGATGGTAGCGTGTGGATTAATGGATTTAATTATGAAAATTACGATGATGTGTACTTGGTTCATACCGATAGTATCGGCAATCTATTGCACGAAAAGGTGATGGCAAGCAGTGGTAAAGACAGAGGCACAACAGTACATGCATTGAAAGATAATTTAGTGTTTATGGCTGGATATTACAGGATTAACAATTTATCTTTTTCATCTTTAAATTATTTAGGCGCTACAGATGTATTTCATACAGTTTTTGCTCCATGGAGTGTAGGATTTGATGACAAACAAAACGATGAACTTTCGCTCAAAATATATCCCAATCCCGCAAAAGGAACATTGTACGTAGAAAAGCAAAACAACACCACCAACACCAAAATTTCATTAATGAGCATTGATGGAAAACAAATGACAAAAACCATACTTGCTTCGGGCAATTCACGGGCCGAAATTGATGTTTCTCAATACCCCAAAGGCATGTACTGGCTTCGCATATCCAGCGATTCACAAATAAGCAAATCACAAAAAATCACTATTGAGTAATCTCTCGTTCTCGGAGAGTCGCACCCCCACTCGTACTCTTTTGCAACAGCCTGTCCCGATCTTTCTTCAGAAAGCACACTACAGCACAGCGTTTGCAATGCCAGTAACATTAACAGCACTCCCATCAGCGGGCTTTGTGTCACTACCTTGTACCGGCGGGGCAGCGAGGGTTTGTTTTCAGATTTTCTGCCATGTCATTGTTAAATCAATTTCGATGTCATCATTAAATACTGTTTTCATTCTTAGGCTTACCAAAATAAGTATGAGTTCGACTCCATCTCTCATCACTTTGCTCGAACATCGAACTGATGTTTCCATTTTTTTATATCAACCATCATTCGAACTTAAATATATTTCACTATTTCACAAAATCTCTTAGCTTCTGATGTATGTTATTTGTTGCCGGTGGAGAACCTCGTTCCACATTACAATCAATCCACTCATAAATATTAGGATTATCTAGTAAATTGCTAAACTCGGTTAGTAAATATTCTTTAACATCATTGGGCGCAGCATCTATTTCCTGCCATATTTCCGATCTGTTTTCCAAAACGTAAATAATATCTTCAAAGTCATGGCTTGTTCTCCCATCGTTATTCCCGCGACCTTTGAAAGCTTCAAGTTTTGTTGCTAGAAAATACGGAGAGTCTAAAATTCTAACTGTACATCTATCGTTAATTATATAATTTACAGAGTTTTTATATCCTCCTGGATACCATTTATTGGTAAACCCCACCGAAGGATCGTCCGTCGGCATTATATCAACGATTATCTTTTCGATATGCCATCTACATATAATACCCGATTCAACATCATTTGCAAAGCCGATTGACCTTAGTTGTTCTTCCAATTCCGCACGCTGAGCATAATTCAATATTTCAATTATCACATCAACATCATCAGTCGGTCTAACTTCAAAGGTCCTTCTCGACGAATATAAAGACAATGTGGCCCCGCCAACAAAAACTACCCTCTTATTCAAATCTCCCAGTAGATTTGCGACAGCCTTTATTCTTACAATGTTTGTATGATGGCTCATTCTATTTCGCTTTTTAATTCTTCAATTGCATATTTCACCTCACGTCTTCTACCCACTCTGATAACATCAACAAGTGCAAGTAACTTATAATAAAGCTCATCCTGTTTCACTGCTTCAACTTGTTTTGCATAGAAAGGTTCAATCTTAAACCCTAATATGTCACCATTCCCGTCGGGCCAAACGTAGTCATTTTCAGACGCAAACATTTTTTTCATAAACGGGTGTGAATGGGCAGTTACAATTCCTCTTACCATCGCACCTGGTTCTTGCGGAAAGACGTACTTCATGCCATGTTCTAAAAACTCCAGCAAACTCAATTTATTGACGTTCTTTTTGTTGTAGTCAATTAATCCAGCGATTTTGCTTCGGTTTAAAGATTCCGAGATTTCCGACAAGCTAATAAAAAGAGAGTGAGACAACCCCGACATTTGCCAGGTGTCGTCTTTTGAAGCAACTATTTTCAACAGTATTGCAATATCTTGAGGACGCATGCCATTATGTTTTCTCATAATGACAAATGTACATTCTATTTCGCATTTCGCAAATTGCGAAATGCGAAATAGAATCAAATATGAGATTACACATAATTCACCTCCCCACTCAACAAGCCCACCCACCCTTTCCCCAAATCACCATACACATCAGTTCTAAAACTAAAACCTTCACCCCTACAGATAAAACAACAAAAGAAAATTTTACATTCGTAGCCAAAACAGAAGTCATGAGAACAATCAACCCTTGGATAAACTTCAACGGCAATGCCGAAGAAGCATTCACGTTTTACAAATCAGTTTTGGGTGGCGAATTCACAAAAATCGTTCGTTTCAGCGACCTTGCGAGCGATGATTTCCCAATACCAGAACATGAAGCAAATAAGATCATGACCATTGCTTTGTCCATCGGCAAGCACCAGGTGTTAATGGCAAATGACGTCCCTGAATTTATGGGGCGCGTAAACGAGAACGAAAACAGGTCCAAAATACTGCTGAGCGCAGAAAGCCGTGAAGAAGCAGAAAGAATATTCAACGGACTATCAGCAGGCGGAGAAATTGAAGGACCTATTGGCGACAGCCCCTGGGCTACATACGCAGCCATGTTCAGAGACAAATATGGCATTGAATGGATCATAGAATTTGACCCAAATTATATAGGATAAGTATAACCGAAGACTAAAAAAACCACAGAAATTGAAACCCGCCCACAAAGCGGGTTTTGTTGTGCAAAGATTAACTTCCTACAAGTACATAGAATAAATTCCGTCCTCTGCTGGTGTCCCCGCTTTATCTACGGGTGCTAGCCGACAACTGGGCTAGCAATGCTCATAAACCACCTTACGCTGTTTACTGATAGCCTGAATAAAAAAGGGGTTCTTCAAAGCCTTTTCCTCCAAAAGATCAATCGGTCTCTTGAAAATGTCTTGTAATAAAAATTTCAAATCAAAATAATTGTCGGCATACTGATCTATGTCCATCGGGTCAAAGTCAACAATCAAATCAATGTCACTTTCCGTGTTGAAACTATCAGTTAACACAGACCCAAAAGCATACAGCCTTTTTACTTTGTGGCTAGCACATAGTTTTTGAATGATACTGCTATGTTGGTCAAGTACAGACATATGCACAAAAGTAGCTAAATTATCATTTGACATCCCCCCCCCTCATTCATTAATAATAAATTGTCATAAAGCAACAACTCCATTCCCTAACTTTGCCGTCCATTAAAAAAGTGAATCATTGAATACGCAAGAATTTATAGCAGCAGCCCTCCGCGAAGACATAGGTAATGGCGACTTCTCTACATTGTCATCCATATCGCCAGATGCCCGAGGCAAAGCTGTACTGAAAATAAAAGAAAATGGCATACTTGCTGGAGTAAACCTGGCTCAGGATATCTTTCATCATTTAGAGCCCGGTGCCACTTTCACCATTTACAAGCACGATGGCGATGTGGTAACAAATGGCGAAATAGCATTTGAGGTAGCCGCCAGCGTACACACCATTTTACAGGCAGAGCGCCTTACGCTCAACTGTATGCAGCGCATGAGCGGCATAGCCACCCTCACCCGCCAATATGTAGACGCCATACAAGAATATCCTGCCAAGATACTGGATACCCGCAAAACCACGCCCCTGTTCCGTATGCAGGAAAAACAGGCAGTGCTTATAGGTGGTGGCTGCAACCACCGCATGGGGCTATATGATATGGTAATGCTCAAAGACAACCACATCGACTTTTGCGGAGGCATAGAAAAAGCAATCACCAAAACCAATAACTACCTCTCCGAAAACGGATTGGACCTGAAAATAGAGGTAGAAACCCGCAACATAGACGATGTACGCCGCGTACTGGCAGTGGGTAATGTGGGCAGAATAATGCTGGACAACTACACACCTGCCCAAATAGCCGAAGCAGTGCTACTGATAGCCGGCAGGTACGAAACCGAAGCATCGGGCGGAATAACGATCGAAAACATAAAAGAATATGCCGCCACTGGGGTAGATTATATATCAGTAGGTGCCATCACTCACCATGCTGTTAGTATGGATCTAAGCCTTAAAGCACAGCTTTCATGAGCCACAAACATATAGTGTTTATAGTAAACCCTAAATCGGGTGTAGAGCGACAAAAAGAAATAAGCAGGGCAGTTTCTGCCCACCTCGACCCCAAGCTATACACCCACGAAATACTGAACACACAATATGCCAAACATGGCACAGAACTAGCCAGAGAAGCCGCCGCAAAGGGCGCCTATGCAGTAGTAGCAGTAGGCGGCGATGGCTCGGTCAACGATATCGCCCATGGGCTGGTAGGTACCAGCACCATACTGGGCATCATACCCAAGGGCTCTGGCAATGGAATGGCAAGAACCATGGGCATACCACTAGATGTGGCCGCGGCTGTTCAACTCATAAACCGTGGCAAGGTTGGCGCCATAGATGTAGGTTATGCCAATGACCAATTGTTTGTAAGCAATGCTGGTGTGGCATTTGACGCACTGATTTCCAAAAAATTTGCGAAAAGCAAAAAGCGGGGATTGATAGTCTACAGCTGGTTAGTCACCAAGTATCTGTGGCTCTACAAAACCTGGAATTTTGACATAACCATAGACGACAAAAAACTGCAAGAAAATGCTTTTATGGTCAATGTGGCAAATGGTACCCAGTTTGGCTACAACTTTCGCATAGCACCCATGGCCAGTTATGACGACGGGATATTAGACATTATAATAATTCGTAAATTCCCCAAAATTCTCGGTGGTCTTATAGCATTCAGAGCCATGACGGGCACTATCGCCAGTAGCCCATACGTACAGCACCATACAGGCAAAGAGATAACCATATCGCACCCATCCCTCAGCCTCATGCAAACCGATGGCGACGCACACCCATGCAGCAATAGCATCACCTTCCGCGTAGTGCCCGGAGCGCAACGGGTGTTGGTCCCATGATGTCTATGAATCCACCTCACAACATTATGAAACACGCTGCGGTCACACTCTTCTGCCTACTGCTGGTAGCAGCAATGGTATCTTGCACCCATTCACCCAACCGAAAGGTGACGCGCGCTTTCTACTACTGGAAAACCGTATACAAACCCACCCCCTACGAGCAGCAAAGGCTGAGCGAACTAAAAGCACAACACACCTACCTGCGCCTCTGCGATATGGACTGGAACCACCAAACCGGCGAGCCCTACCCCTTAGCTGTGGTTCGTATACCCAATAGCATACCCAGCACTACTACAATAATCCCAGTGGTATTCATCACACAAGCCACACTCAACAATGTACCCAAAAACAGCATTACCGACCTCAGTCTGCGCATAGCCAGCATCATACAAACCATATGCACAGAAGCAGGTATAAAGCCCACAGAGGTGCAAATAGACTGCGACTGGACCAGCACTAACAAAACCACCTATTTTGCACTGCTGCGTGCACTGAAGCAACACCCGTACATGGCAGGCAAGCTACTATCGTGTACCATACGTATGCACCAGATAAAGTACACTACCAGTAGCGGCATCCCCCCTGCCGATAAAGGACTACTCATGTGCTACAACATGGGCAACACCCGCAAACCGGGCAACCACAACTCTATACTGGACACCAAAACCGCCCAGCAGTACCTGAGCGGTATAGGCAGCTACCCACTACCGCTAGATATTGCACTGCCTCTGTTCTCCTGGACATTACAGTTCAGAGATACACGATTTGTGGGCATACTGCGCGATGTAACACCCGAAATGGTGAAGAACAGCAACCTGTTTGCGGTGAAGAACAAAAACGAATATACTTGCCTGAAAGACACCACCCTGAACGGCTATGAACTAAGAACCGGCGACCGGCTGCGAACAGAAACCGTATCACCTCCCGACCTGAAACACATAGCAGCATACACTGCCCAGCGAATAAAAAACAGAGAAATAAGTGTCATCTACTTTTCGTGCGATAGTCTAACTTTATCAAAATATCATACCAATGAACTGGAAACGGTTTACAATACTTTTCTGTAGCATAGCAGGCGTAGTGGGCATCATAAAGCTGGCTGAGGCCTGTGGCTGGGATTACGACCCCTATGAAGAAGCCTCCTTTTTCCTAAGCTCTGTCAACAACAAACCTGTATTTCTTCCATTCTACTACACTGGCTACAGTGCAACCAATAGTAACAATGATGAGCAAAGCATACAGAACATCAAAAATGATGCAAACAGAAAAAGTTGGAAAAAATATACTGCCAATGCAGTGCCCGATGCTGACATAGATAGTTTTGTGTATAGGTACAAGGCAACGGATGTGCACAACATTTATGAGCACATTCGTAAGGGCTATACCCTAAAAGTGCCTCCTATTGTAGCTGCCAACAAGTTTACCAAATGGCTCATCAGCCACAAAGACCATGAGGCAGCATTGTACCTCGCTTTCGCCAAAACCTGCGAACCACATGCCGCAGAACCTGAGTATACATGGAATGAACGCACCTACAGCTACGACACCAAAAAGCGCGACTCTGCTACTATGCAAGAGCTGGTACACGAGGGCATAAAACGCGTAATGAACACCCAAAACAGCGAACTGAAACTACGCTATGCCTACCAAACCATGCGTATGGCTTTCTATAGTGGCGAGTATGCACAAACTCAAATGTTGTTCAATACCCTAGTAGCACCCTCCCGCCATTTTCTCTATTACCGCTGCCTGTCGCTGAGGGCTGGGGCACTGTACAAAACAAACAAAAAAACAGAAGCCGCCTTTCTCTACAGCCATGTGTTTGATAGCAGCGACGAAATGAAAGAAGAAGCACACATCAGCTTTAGGTGGGCTACCAATGGCGACCTAAAAAAGGTGCTACCCCTGTGCCGCACCAACCACCAAAAGGCAGTGCTGCACCTCATGAAGGGTATGTACGACTTTGATGGAGATACCAAAACTATGTTTGCCGCTCTTAAAAACACCTATTCCCTCGACCCCAAAACAAATGGCATAGATGTGCTGATGACCCGCATCATCAACAAAATGGAATACCACCTGATACAAGAAATACTAAAACCAGACCCTACCAATAAAACCCTCTACGCTCAACTTATCTCCTTTGCACAGCGTGCTGCTACAGATGGCAAAAACGGCACCCCCACTTACTGGCGACTGGCTGCCAGCTATCTGCATTTGGCAGGTGGCGACGGTCAAAACTGCAAAAAACAACTAGACCTCGCTGCAAAAAACATGACCACCAAGGAAAGAGTAGTACACAACACCATTACCGCCCTATACCTAGTGCGCAAATCAGGTAAAATAACCGCTAGCACTGAGGCCGATTTACTACCCATCCTCCAACAAATAGAAACCCGAAACAAAGGAGTCAATTACTATAACTCAGATTATTACCTCATGATGGTACACTTGCTCAGTAAGGCTTATCTGCAACAGCAAGACACCATCAAGGCACTATATTGCATATCAAAGTACAACTCAAGCAATAGTGATTACAGAAATTATGGAGTATACAAACCATTTTATTTTGAAGGATGGGACCTCATGGAAAACATGAATATTACACAACTCCAGCAAACCGAAAATTTCCTAAATAGCAACACTAAGACACCCTACGAACAATGGCTAACATACCAGCCAGCAGTAACAACCGGCATATTGCACGAGCTGGCAGGCACTAAGTATATTAGGCAACATCAATTTACTAAAGCTGCTGTTATGCTTCAAAAAGTGCCAGACTCTTTACTTATCCAGTGGGTACTACCCGATATACTGGTAAGTCATATTTCTGAGCGCAGCGAGTGGAACAAATCGGATAGTGGTGTGCTGTATAACAAACTAACACTGGCACGCCGCATGGCAGATTTGCAAGCCAAGCTGGACGAAAACCCCAAAGATGCAAGAGCCGCTTATCAGTATGCCAATGGGTTGTATAGCATCAGTTATTATGGTAAGGGAGTACATGCACACAGCTATTATCGCTCCTCATCAGATTATCGTGGTTACTACCAAAGCAAGGAAAGAAAAAACATAAGTAAGCAAGACAAAGAATTCTTTGGGCTGGGCGAAGCTGAACGCTACTACAAAGTGGCTTTCGAAAACAGTACCGACCCCGAGGTCAAAGCACGTTGCTTGTTTATGGCAGCTAAGTGCTGGCAGAAAAACTGTCCTGTTAATGACTCTCTAGACTACTATAACATAGACCCCAACATATACTACGTCAACGCTCTTAAAAACCCCTATTTTGCCAGTCTGAAAAAAGGCTATAGTAACACAGCCTTCTTCAAGAACGCTGACGAAAATTGCAGCTACCTGCACGACTACATCTGGAAAAAATAACAAAACATCTCAATTAGTTACAACGAAAAGAGCGTGCGTTCACAATACTAAACGCACGCTCTTTTCAGTTTTTATCACATTAACTTATCCACCAGTCAGGTTGTATATCTTCTGAATATCCTTCAACTTTTCTGTAAAATTTATATTTAGATCTATCAGTTCACCTGTTTCTAAACTAAACACCCAGCCATGTACAGTAGGAAACTTCTTCTCCAGGTAGCTCTTTTGCACCACAGCAGTTTTTATCACGTTTATGGCTTGTTCTTGCACGTTTAACTCCACCAGTTTGTTATACCTGTCATGCTCGTTTTTTATGCCGTCCAGCTCTGCCTGATGCAGCCTATACACATCACGTATATTGCGCAGCCAGGGGTTCATTATGCCCATATCTTTAGGTTGCATAGCCGCCTTTACCCCACCGCAGTTGTAGTGCCCGCATACTACTATGTGCTGCACACCTAGGTGAGCCACTGCATACTCTATCACAGCCATTACATTCAGGTCGTTATTGGCCACTACATTGGCTATATTGCGGTGCACAAAAACCTCACCGGGGTCTAGCCCCATTATTTCGTTGGCGGGTACCCGACTGTCTGAGCAGCCTATGTACAAGTACTCAGGAGTATGATCTGAGGCCAGTTTCTCAAAAAAATCAGCATCTTTAGCCTTCATAGAGGCTATCCATGTTTTGTTGTTCTCAAACAACTGTTTATATGGAGTCATTATCAATTATTAGCTAAACGTCTTTTTAATTCCCCCAATCCCCAAACTTCACATCAATTCTTCAATAGTACATACCCATTCAGCGAAGCTGCTATACACAACCATACCAGATAAGGTAACATCAATACACCCTGCATTGCAGCCCTCCGGAATCCCCATACTGTAAACACTGCTACTACTATAGTCAGCAGCACTATCATCACCAGCGCAGGCAGCACATAATGCCACCTAAAAAACATAGGATTCCACAATACATTGAGCAGAAACTGAACCGCAAATAAACCATAAAACTCTTTAGTATTTACAGCTCCCTTGGTGTATTGCCACAAAAAAATACTGAAACAAACCATTATGGTAGTCCACGCTGCACCAAACACCCAGCCTGGTGGTGTCCATGGGGCTTTGTTTACTGCCTGATACCATTCATTACTTGCAGGATTGCCTATCATTGCACTACCCAGTGCCAATGCCCCGAAGTTTATCAACAAAAACAATATAAGTCTGCCCATCTGTACCCACTTTTATCGGTAAAAACGGAGCTAAGCAAATATTTGAAGGATTTTAATTAAAATATAGGTTTCTCAAACACCGTATATCTGCTATTTTTACGCTCGTTATAAAAAACTACGGTCAATGAAATTAGTAACCTATTCTCAAAACGGCACAGAGCAATTAGCCTTTTGCATTAATAATAAATTGTACAACACTACCGCTGCCAATAGTAGTTTGCCAGCTACTATGAAACATCTGCTCAATGGCTGGGAACAGCATATAGCAGCTATGCATAGTGCCGATGCAGCTATTAAAAATGGTACTATAAATATCCCATCCATAGATTTTGCTACTGCACAAGTACTGGCGCCAGTAACGCAGCCTACTTCTTGCCGCGATGGTTATGCCTTTAGGCAGCACGTAGCCGCTGCTCGCCGAAACCGTAAGGTAGACATGATAGCAGAATTTGATCAATACCCCATTTTCTACTTCACCAATCACAATGCTATACAGGGCCCTGGCCCTATACCTTGTATGCCCGACCATTTCAAGCGGCTTGACTTTGAACTGGAAGCGGCTATAGTTATCTGCAAAAAAGGCAGAAACATCACTGCTGCTCAGGCAGACGAGTACATAGGTGGCTACATGATAATGAACGACATGAGCGCACGCACCCTGCAAATGGAAGAAATGCTGCTCAACCTCGGCCCGGCTAAAGGCAAAGACTTCAGCACTGTAATAGGTCCTATGCTGGTAACCCCCGAC